>JBBDNH010000242.1:0-16382 GCA_040877745.1 Dehalococcoidia bacterium | reverse complement strand
CGCGACGCCGTGCCGGTCGAGGACGGTGCCCAGGTCGTGCGGGTGGACGTCATCCAGGTTGAACGAGACCACGCCGCCGCGACGCTCCATGCTCTCCGGGCCGTAGATCGTCACGTCCGGGATCTGCGATAGCTTCGTCATCGCTGCCCGGCCGAGCGCGATCTCGTGCGCGCGCACGTTCTCCATACCGAGCTCGTTCAGGTAGTCGAGCGTGGCGCCGAACGCGCAGACGTCGCCGATGTTGGGTGTGCCGGCCTCGAACTTCCAGGGCACGTCGTTCCAGGTCGAATCTTCGAGCCGTACACGGCGAATCATCTCGCCGCCGCCGAGGAACGGGTCCATCGCTTCCAGCAGGCCGGGGCGCGCGTAGAGCACGCCGACCCCGGTGGGGCCAAGCATCTTGTGCGCGGAGAAGGCGAGGAAGTCGCAATCGAGCGCCTGCACGTCAACGGGCAGGTGCGGCACGCTTTGCGCGCCGTCCAGGAGGACGAGCGCGCCGTGGCGGTGCGCCAGCTCGGCGATCTCCCGCACGGGGTTGATCGTGCCGAGCACGTTCGACATGTGCGTCAGCGACACCAGCTTCGTCTTGGCGCCGATCAACTGCTCCAACTGGCCCCAGACGAGCTCGCCCTCGTCGTCGATGTCGACGAAACGCAGCTGGACGCCGGTGGCGCTGGCGAGCATCTGCCAGGGCACGAGGTTGCTGTGGTGCTCCATGGTCGAGAGCACGATCTCGTCCCCGGCTTTGAGGAACCTGCGTGCCCAGCCGTGCGCGACGAGGTTGATCGACTCCGTGGTGTTGCGCGTAAAGACGATGTTCTCAGGCCCGGGCGCGTTGATGAAGTCTGCGGTCTGCTGACGCGTCTGCTCGTAGCGCGCGGTCGCCTCCTCGGCGAGCGCGTGGATGCCGCGGTGGATGTTCGCGTTGTAGCTGGAGTAGTACTCCACCAGCGCGTCGATCACCTGCTGCGGCTTCTGCGTCGTCGCCGCGTTGTCGAAGTAGACGAGCGGCCGCCCGTGCACTTCCCGCTTGAGGATGGGGAAGTCGGCCCGTACCCGCTCGATGTCGATGCCACTCATGACTTGTTCCTAACTCTCCGACCTACGGTCGGGAGGACAGAGCTAAAGCTCTGTCCCTACTTGTTGCCCTCCAGCGCCGTCCGGAGCTCCGCGAGATGCTCGCGGTCGTGCGGCGCGCAAATGCGCAGGTACTGCCCGAGCGTGAGCGGGAACCCGTCCCAGCGCGCGTCCTCATCGGCATCCCTCAGCTGGCGCATGAGGTCTGCCCACTCCTGGCGGTCATGTGCGATCTCGGCGATCAGCTCCTCGACGCTGCGGCTGCGCCGATCGGCGACGTCGTTGGCGTTCAGCGCGTCGCCGCCGTCTGCGAAGTCCGGCGGGTTCTCGAACGGCCGGCCGGTGACCGCGGCGCGCATGGCCGAGGATGAGACCTTGCCCGTATCGCCCGCCAGGTGCCCGAGCATGTCTTTGTACGTCCAGCCAGCGAGCGGACTGGGGCGATCCCAGAACGCTGCCGGTTGGCTGCGCGCAAACTCAAGCAGCTCCTCGGCGCCGCTCAGCGTCTCCGCTGCGACCGGCTCCACCCACGGCGCGAACGTCCTCGTCGTCATCACCTGGTTCCTTGTTCCTGGTTCCTACAGTTCTACCCGTATCTCGTCGCCATCGACCTGGACGGGGTACGACTTGACCGGCATCACGGCCGGGAGCGTCAGCGCGCGGCCCGTCGTCACGTCGAAGCGGGCGCCGTGACGCGGGCACTCGATCTCCTTGCCCTCCAACAGACCCTGGTCGAGCGGGCCGCCGTCGTGCGTGCACACGTCGTCGATGGCGTAGAACGTGCCGTCGACGTTGCACACGGCGATCGGCTTGCCATTCAGGTCGAAGACCTTCGCTTCTCCGGGCGCGACATCGGTGGTAGATGCAACTTTCATGAACTCTGCCATCGGTCCTACTTCTCCAGCTTCGCTTCCAATACGGCGCGAACGCGCGCCTGAAGCCGCTCCGACGGCACGCGCTCCAGTACCTCGGAGAAGAAGCCATCGACGAGCATGCGCTCGCCTTCCTCCGCGGGGATGCCGCGCGACTGTAGATAGAAGATCTGCTCTTCGTCGACCGGGCCGACGGTAGCGCCATGGCTGCACTTGGTCACGTCCCACGCTTTGATCTCGAGGATCGGCGTGGGCGAGGCGCTCGCCTGGTCACTCAGCAGCAGGTTGCGGCTGGTCTGGTTCGCGGACGACTGGCTGGCCGTCTTGCGCACGTCGACGACGCCGTTCCAGGCGAGCGACGCGCGGTCGTTCAGCGTCGACTTGAAGAGCAGGTCGCTCTCCGTCTTCGGGGCGACGTGGTCCTGGCGCGTGTCGTAATCGAACTGCTGGTCCTCGTCGCCGAAGAACAGGCCGAGCAGCTCCGCGCGCGAGCCCTCGCCGTCCATGCGGACGTCGAGCCGGGACTTCGTGAGCTGCGCGCCCGTGCCGAGCAGGATGCCCTGGAACGACGCGTCCTTCGACAGCAGCGCGCGCATCGTCGCGAAGTGCTGGACGCTGCGGCCGTAGCGCTGGACGTCCACGAAGCTCACCTGCGCGCCCTGGCGGGCGATGATCTCGACGGCGCCGGAGACGACGTTGAGGCCACCCATCTCGGGCGAAACGCCCTCCTGAATCACCGTGACCTTGCTGTTCTCGTCAGCCACGACGATCAGGTGCGGGAAGACCGCCGTGCCCGCCGCTGTGATGCCGGTGGAATACTCGATGGGCAGCTCGACCTCGACGCCCTTGGGGACGTAGAGCAGGCAGCCGCCGCTCCAGAGCGCGCCGTGCAGTCCGAGGTACTTCCACTCGCCCGGCGAGACCGCCGAAAGCAGCTGCTCGCGGACGAGCACCTCATGGTCGCGGGCGGCGCGGTGCAGGTCGCTCAGGATCACGCCCTGCTTTGCCAGGCCTTCGTCGAGCCACGTGTACACCACGTCCGAGTTGTGCTGCACGAGCCGGCCGGCTACCTGCTCGCGCTCGTCCCAGAGCGACCGCACGGACTTGGGCAGGCCAGCCGCGCCATCGATAGCGGTCTCAGGCGGCGCGAACGGCGCCAGGCCGTCGAGCGTCAGACGCGCGGTATCGATGTGCTTCCAGTCCTCGGAGAGCGCGTCGGGCATCGACGCCTCCTCGAAGAGGCGCCAGGCGTCGTGCCGGCGCTTGAGGAGCCAGTCCGGCTCGCCGAAGCGCTCGGAGAGCGCCTCAACAGTCGTGACAGAAAGGCCTATCTCCCGGGTCTCAATCGCTGTCATCGTCGTTCTCCTGGTGCAGCGCGCGGATGTGATTGATCTCGCCCGCGTGGTAAAGGTCGTGTTGGATCATGGTGTTGATCTGCCAGCGAATCTCTCGCGGCTCGCCCCAATAGCTGGGTCGCGCTTCGAACAGCAGGGCGTCGTCCGCGAGTGCCGCCACGCTATCGCGAAGGCGGCGGTGCCCTTCGCGAAGCCAGGTCACGATGTCGTCACGATTCGTAACATCCACGGCGGGGACCGAGCCGGGCGTCTCCCAGCTCATTGAGGCATCTCCAAACGCCTGGTTGTCACACACGTACTTACAGGTGCCGAGCTCCAGGAGGAGCCTGCGAATCGTCCGCCGGCCACCCGGCGGGATCCAGTCCCAGTCATCGGGCTGCAAAGAGCCCAGGTTGACGAGAACAGCATGCCAGCTATGGGTAGGCCGTTCTGGGTCCCCATAGAAGGCGCTGTCCATCATGAACACCAATTGTTCGATAGCGGATTTCGTCATGACTCCCTCACCTGCTCGAACATCGATGTCATCCTGCAACCGAGCGGCCAGGGCGTGCGCCCGACTGCTCGGGATGGACAGGTCTAGAGACCTGTCCCTACATCACGTCCCTACGCGCCTACCAAGTCCTGGTTCCTTGTTCCTAGTTCCTTGTTCCTGGGTTGGGAGCGGGGCGGGGGTTACCCGACCGCGCCCTCCATTTGGAGCTCGATCAGGCGGTTGAGCTCGACGGCGTATTCCATGGGGAGCTCCTTGACGATCGGCTCCACGAAGCCGTTCACGATCATCTTGGCCGCCTCGGCTTCGTCGATGCCGCGGCTCATCAGGTAGAAGAGCTGCTCTTCGCCCAGCTTGCTCACCGACGCCTCGTGCCCGATCGTCACCTGCTGCTCGTCGATGTCCATCAGCGGGTAGGTGTCGGAGCGCGATCCCTCGTCGAGGATCAGCGCGTCGCAGCGCACGGTCGACTTCACGCCCTTCGCGCCAGGGTAGACCTTCAGGTGGCCGCGGTAGCTGGTGCGGCCGCCGTCCAGGCTAACCGACTTGGAGTTGATCACGGACGTGGTGTACGGCGCGGCGTGGATGCACTTGCCGCCCGCGTCCTGGTGCTGACCCTTGCCGGCCATGGCCAGCGAGAGAATCTCGCCGTGGGCGCCCGGCTCCAGCAGGTAGCAGCTCGGGTATTTCATGGTCAGCTTGGACCCGAGGTTGCCGTCGATCCACTCGCCGACGCCCTCGCCGTAGACGGCCATGCGCTTGGTGACGAGATTGAAGACGTTGTCCGACCAGTTCTGGATCGTCGTGTAGCGGACGCGAGCGCCCTTCTTGACGACGATCTCGACGACCGCGCTGTGGAGCGAGTCGCTGGAGTACGTCGGCGCTGTGCAGCCCTCGACGTAGTGGACTTCCGAGCCTTCGTCCGCGATGATCAGCGTCCGCTCGAACTGGCCCATGCTCTCGGTGTTGATGCGGAAGTAGGCCTGGAGCGGCATCGGCACCTTGACGCCCTTTGGGACGTAGATGAAGCTGCCGCCGGACCAGACGGAGCTGTTGAGCGAGGCGAACTTGTTGTCGTTCGGCGGGATGATCGTACCGAAGTACTCGCGGAACAGCGCCTCATGCTCTCTGAGCGCAGTGTCGGTATCGCAGAAGATGACGCCTATCTTCTCCAGGTCCTCGCGCACCTTGTGGTAGACGACCTCGGAGTCGTACTGCGCCTCGACGCCGGAGAGGAACTTGCGCTCGGCCTCCGGGATGCCCAGCTTATCGAAGGTGCGCTTGATCTCGGCGGGCACATCGTCCCAGGTCTTGCCCTGCTCCTGGACTGGCTTGACGTAGTAGTAGATATCGTTGAAGTCCAGCTTGTAGTTCTGGATGTTGCCGCCCCAGAAGCCGGTGGGCATCGGGCGGTCCTCCCAGTGGCGATACGCCTTCAGCCGGAAGTCGCGCATCCACGTGGGTTCGCTCTTCATCTCGGAAATGCCGGCGACCACGTCCGCGCTCAGGCCCTTCTTGGGGACGTTGATCGCCTTGAATTCGGGGTCGTTCCAGCCGTACTTGTAGCCCCGGTCGCTGACGATGTCCTTTGCTCGAGTTGCCATGCTTACGCTCCTTCTCGCGTCGCCACAGCGGGCTCCGCCGCGCCCGTGATCCAGTCGTATCCCTGCCGCTCCAGCTCCTGCGCCAGCTCCGCGCCGCCGGTCTTCACCACGCGCCCATCGAAGAGCACGTGGACGACGTCCGGCTTCACGTAGCTGAGGATGCGCTGGTAGTGCGTAATCACCAGCACGCCCAGGTCTGGGCCGCGCAGGGCGTTGATGCCCTCCGCGACCGTCTTCAGCGCATCGATGTCGAGTCCGGAGTCGGTCTCGTCGAGGATGGCCATCTCCGGCTTCAGCATCGCCATTTGGAGCACTTCTGCCCGCTTCTTCTCGCCGCCCGAAAAGCCCTCGTTCACGTAGCGGCGCACGAACGCCGGGTCCATCTTCAGCAGATCGAGCGTCTCATCGAGCAGCTTGCGGAACTCGCGGACGGGCACGTCCTCGCCTCGACGCGCCTTGACGGCCGAGCGCAGGAAGTTGCCCATCACCACGCCCGGGATGCCGATGGGGTACTGGAACGCGAGGAAGAGGCCGTTGCGCGCGCGCTGGTCGGGCCTCAGGCCCAGGATGTCCTCGCCGTGGAAGAGCACCCGGCCCTTGGTCACCTGGTAGCGCGGATGGCCCATGATCGCGTTGGCCAGCGTGCTCTTGCCGGAGCCGTTCGGGCCCATGAGCGCGTGCACCTCGCCGCGGTTGATCACGAGGTCGACACCTTTGAGAATCGGCTTGCCCTCCACATTCGCGTGGAGGTCTTCGATGACGAAGAGCGCTTGCTTGTCCTTGGCTGCCATGTTCGCTCCTATCGTTCCGTTTCGTCCGCTGCGCGGACGAGATATTCGCATGACGGGCGGCCATCGACGATGCGGCTCACCTGCCGCACCGGCGCGTCCACCAGCAGCTCGATCGTCCGGCGGTCGAGTTCGCACGGGCCGTGGCTGGCGAGCGCGGCCTGGCGGTACGGACAGGCCGAGTTCGTCAGTCGATAGCCGCCGGCTTCCTTCGTCCAGCCGTCCACGATGCCTTCCTGGTGCAAGGCCACGCTCGTCTGCGCCACGCGACCTTCGAGGGAGTCCGAGGCGACGTCGGCCTCGTGCTCGCTGGCGATGCGCTCCGCAGCGCCTTCGACGACGGTGCGCAGCACCTGCGCGCCGTCGCGACCGCGCACCTTGGTTTCGTCGAGGGAGCGTAGGCCTTCGTAGAGCCTTGCCAGCAGACGCGAGTAGCCGGGCGATCGCTCTTCGCCCTCCTCTGTGGGGTAGAAGACGAACGCCGGCCGGCCAACGCCGTGCCGCGCGACGCGGACGTCCGCGAGCCCTTCCACGCGCAGGTGGTCCAGGTGGCGCCGCACAGACGCCTGCCCGACGCCGAGCGCCTCAGCGAGCGCGGCTACGGTCGAACCGCCACGAGCCTGAAGCAGGTGCAGCACCTGCTCTTTCGTGCTTTCCATCACGACTCCAGGATAGCCGAGTCGCGATGATTAGTCAAGATATATGGACTTACAATGAATTTTTATAGAAAAACTATGCTAAGAACTGAACCTAGAACGGGAGATTGGCGAGTGACTTCCTACGTGCAGTCGTGCTGGTACTGGAAGATAGCGCCCAAGATATCGTCTTGAAGGGTGATGACGCCGTCCGGCCCTGCCCTGTTCCAGGGGTACGGGCCGATCGGAAGGCCCCTGTCATAGATCGCGCCGTACGACTTACCCGTGTCGGGGTTGGGCGGGCCGCCGTCAACGGTCTGGATCCTCTGGATGATCGGGAGGATGTCATCCTGCAGGCTGATCACGCCGTCGCCGCTGACGTCGTAGAAGTCGTAGGCGTTCTGGTAGTCGCGCAGGCCGCCCTGCATCTCGTCCAGGCCGTTCTCACGCTGGTCGCTGCAGCCGTCGCCGTCCGTGTCACCTGGATCGGCCAGCTTGGTGGGCTGGCCGCAGCCGCTCGTCGCATCGGCGGAGGCGAGCGCGTCCACGAGGCCGTGACCGAATACGTTGTCCGGCCCAACGACGCCGAGGTCGGCCGCGTTTTCGGTGAGACGACGCCAGAGCGCTTCCCGGCTGAGGTTGGCGTCGCAGTCGAGTAGCAGCGCGGCGACGCCCGCGACGTGCGGCGCGGCGGCCGACGTGCCGAAGAACTGCCGGCCGGTGGTCTGGCAGGACGGGTTTCCTGACTTGAAGCCGCCCGAGCCGCTGACACAGACCCCGTCCGGGGCCACGAGGTCCGGCTTGAGGCGGCCGTCCTCCGTGAGGCCGAGGCTGCTGAAGCCCTCGATGACCGCGGGGTTCGACTGAGGCACCGCGCCGACCGCCACGACGGACACGGGCGAACCGCCGGCGTCCGATTGGTTGGGCACGCTACTGCCCGTGGTGGTGAAGTCCAGCGTGTTGCCATTGGCCAGCGGGACGCAGCCGCCACAGATCACAAACAGATCGAACTCGACCGGCGCGGCTGCACCGTCGAGGTTGCCGAACATAATGTCGACCGAGATGTTGCCGGCGCCGCTGTTGAGCAATCCGCAGCCTTCTACCGGGTCATCGTCGCCGTCCTGGAGGTCGGTGCTGCAGGCCAGGATCGTGGTGCCGCTTCCAGCGAACAGATCGTAGTCATTGCCGGACGCGCCCCAGGGGTCGTCCCAAACCAAGATGATGCTCACCACCGACCCCGGCCCGAGGATGAGGCGGTTGAAGTTGAGCGGCCCGGCGCCGGCGAACCCGGCGTGGACGGTGCCCTTGCTGCCGCCCGTCGCCGCGAACTCGTGCGTGTCGAAGTCGTCTCCGCTGACGTTGATGTCGATGCCGGAGTCCACATACTCGCCCTGATAGTGACGCCGCGCGAAGTTCCCCACCGACGTGTAGTAGCCCTTGATCGGGCCGGCGCTGTTGAGCGCCGCCGCAGTGTTCGCCGAGACGATGCTGGTGCCATCGTAGGGGCCAACCCCGATCCACGAGATGTCGTCGACGACGACGTCCGCGTTCGCGGCGAGACAGTCGACCGCGGCGTTGAAATCGAGCATCGTGCCGAAGCCGAAGTTCCCGAACATGAGTGAAGCGCCGGGCGCCACGTCGTGCACGATTTCCAGCAGCGCCGTTCCCTCGGCGCCGCTCGCGGCGGGGTCGCCGCCCGTGATGTTGCACGTGGCCGTATCGACGGCCGGCAGATCGCCCAACGCTTGCGCGTTGATGAGGCCGCCCACGCCGTCCGAGATCACGCCCACGGTCACTCCCGTGCCGTCGATGCCGTAGGTCGTCCGGGTGTCGTCGCTCTGAATAATGGCATCGCCCTCGCTCTGAATGGTGCCGGCGCTGCGGACTGGATAGTCCGGGAGACGCACACGCTCCACCACGGAAAGCGCAGCAACGCGCCTCAACGCCTCGGGGCGGACCTGCGCCTGTATCAGGCCCAGGTCTTCGGCCACACGTTCGATGCGCGCGCCTTCGCGCTCGAGCTTGGCAACCCAGGCGGGGGAGGAGTCGTTCGTGTGGATGAACACCTGGACTTCGCCGGCCACTGAGAAGCGCATCCTGTCGGCGGCGACCAGCGGCTGCGCCTCGGCGGGCAGCGCGCCGGCGGCCGTTCCCTCAGTCGCGTGGTCGGCGAGCGCTGCGAGGTGGGTCGAGAGCTTCGGGTCCTTGCGCAGCTGTGCGGGACTGCCGTCGAGGGCGAGGACGGCGCCAGTGTAGCCCGGCGGCGCCTGCGCGATCCCGCCGTCCGACCACGCCGCCGTCGCGATGAACGCGGCAACGACCGCCAACAGCAACCTCAGCCTACGAGCAGGCATGGAGCCGCACACCAGGCGCCTATTGTATCACAGCAGTCAATGCGCCTACTGCCTTGACTCTCACCGGCAGTCGTGGCCGAACTGAAGGACCACACCCAGGATATCGTTCTGCAGGTCGATGACCCCGTCCGGCGACGACTTGTTCCACGCGTACGGCCCGAGAGCCGGACCGCGATCGTAGGCAGCGCTGTAGGGCAACAGAGGGTTCCCGGACCAGCGGAGGAGAACTCCCAAGATGTCGTTTTGCAGGTCGACTACCTGGTCGGGGGTTCCGTCGCCGACCGGCGCAGGCGGGCCGGCAGCGTCGTAGAAGTCCCAGGGGTTCTGGTAGTTGCGCAGCCCGCCCTGCATCAGGTTGACGCCGCCCTCTCGCGCATCCGAGCAGCCGTCGCCGTCCGAGTCGACTGGGTCCGGCTGCGGCGGCCCGTTGATCAGCAGCGTGAAGGTGTCGGCCACGTCACCGTCGATGTCCTTGAAGTAGCCGCGGGCTTTGCCAGGCACACCATCAACGTGGAACTCGATGAAGAGCGCGCCGAAGTCCGCGCCCTGGGAGGAGCTGTTGATGGTGGCCCACTCGCCGTTGCATCCGTAGGGCGGAGTCGTCGGCAAGCAGCGACTCTGCGACCGGATGCTCTGTCCGCCGAGCCCGGAGACGAACGCCAACGAGGAACCGCCGCCGACGCCGACGACGTGCCGGTCGGGCCAGGCTCCATCGACCGTCTGGTTCGGGAAGTCGGACAGTGTTCTCGTGCGATGGTACGAGTGCTCGTGCGCCGTGGCGATGATCGCGCCCTCTTGGCGGCAGGTTTCGTACGCGACCCAGCCGACTTCGTTGGACTTCGTTCCAACCTGCATGGCGGTCTGATTCTTGTGCCACCCGCAGATCCGCCATAGCGAGGTGTCAGCCGCGAGCTCGCTACTCAGGTAGGCCAGGTGCGTGGCATCGTCCTGCGCGTTCGGCATCGTGCCGATGCCCGAGAGGATGAAGTAGAGGCCCTGGTACGTACAGACCGACATGTTGCCGTAATCGCCGGTGCAGGAGGCGCCCGGGATCAGCGCAAGCCGGTCTTCAAGCAACTGCTGATAGGTATCCCAGGTGATCACATCGTGGTTGCCGATGACGCCGAAGTACGGAAAGTCTGCGCCCAGTTCCGCCGTGATCTGGGCGTCCCAGTCGATGGCGGTCTGGGGATCGGTCTCATTGTCGTAGCCGAAGTCGCCCAGGTGGAGCACCATATCGGTGTCCTCAGCGAGGATCAGCTGGAGCACTGCCTCCGCGCTCGAATTGATGCCCTGGTCGCCGATGAACGCGACCTTGAAGTTCGGTGGGGGCGCGGACGGCGCGCCGGCGCTGACCGGCGCGTCTGACCAGCGCACGCCGGCGAGCAGGAGCAGCGCGAGCGCCGGCAACCCCAGCAGGGCGATCCGGCCGGCCGCTTTTCGCTTTGTCGCGGGCATTAGCAGCGCGTCTCCATGGCGAACACCATAACGCCGTTACGCTTCACTTCTATCATTGGTCCGCTCCACTTCGCCCTTGCGCTCGAGGAAGTAGCGCGCCAGGTGAGCTTGCTGCTGTTCATGGTTCTGGCCGGCCGAACCGCGCCGCCCTACCGCGCGCGATTGCAGCGCGGCGAGCACGCCACGCAGCACGAAGGCATGCAAGGCTTCCCAGTAGCGAAGCCGCGCGATGTCCAGCGGCAGCTGCGCGTGATAGCGGGCGAGATAGCTTCGTAGGAACACCGAGCGCGCGAGCCAGCGCCGGACCCGTCTGGCGCCGCGTTCGCGGTTCGGCTCGGTGCGCATGAAGACCACGGTGTGGGCGACGTCGCCGTGACGGTCGCCCAGGTCTGCGCTCGACCAGTCGATGACGCTGAGCGAGCGGTCGCGGCCCGCGATTACGTTCACGGGGTGGAAGTCGTTGTGGCAGATCGAGCGCTCCTCGGGCAGCGCGACCGACCGGTGCGCATCGAGCCAGCCGAACGCTGCCGGGCCATCCGGCGCCTGCCCCAGCCAGTCGCGGTAGGGCGCTAGCCGCCGTTCGACGGAGGTGCCACTGGTATCCGCCGGCCAGCCATCGACCGGCAGGCGGTGCAACGCGACGTGCGCATCCGCGAAAGCTGTGCCCAGGCGGTGCGCCGTCAGCACATTCCATGTGTCGAGCCGGCGGGCGAGCTGCCTGCCCGGCGGCCGCGCCAGCACCATGAATGGCTGGCCGAGCACGGTTCCGGTCGCCTCCACTGCTGCGATCGCAGGAACGCGGTAACCCCGGGCTGCCACGAACTGGTGCGCAGCCACTTCGCGTTCCGCCACGCTGCCGCGCCAGGCATCCAACGATAGGCGGAGGACGAGCGGCCCGGCAAGGACGCCTCGCAGGGCGCTGCCTTCCAGTCGAAACCCGTAGACATCGCTGGTGAGTCCGCTCGCGATCAATCGTGGCTCGTTGGCGTAGACAACGCCATCGGCATGAAGCTCATTCTGCAAGAAGGCGCGAAGTGCTTCCGCCCGATCCGGCGCTAGCGCTGCATAGAGTCCCGACGCTGCTCCCACGACCGGCAGTGTAGCCGAAGGAGCATGTCGCTCGACCACGCGGCTGGGCATGGTGGCCACGTTACCGGCAGTCGTGCTGGAACTGGAGGACCACCCCGAGGATGTCGTCCTGCAGCGTAATGACGCCGTCCGGGCCGTTCCTGTTCCATGAGTTCGGGCCCTTGGATGGGCTCCGATCATAGGCAGCGTTGTACGGGAGTTGCGGATTTCCGGACCACCGAAGGATCACGCCCAGGATGTCGTTCTGGAGGTCGATGACCTTGTCCTTTGGTCCGCCCGGGCCAGCGGCGTCATAGAAGTCGTGCGGATTGAGATAGCTACGCAGTCCACCGAGTTGCGGATTGAAACTGTTCTCTCGCAGGTCCGCACAGCCATCACCGTCGGTGTCCTGCGGTGCCGGCTGCTTTGTGGGACATGGGCCCACCGGGCACGGTGTTGGGGGATGTGGCTCAGGCAAACAGTTGATCTTGATCGCGTCACTCACGGTCTTGCCGTCCTTCGGTTCCCCCTTGAGGAAGACGATGCCACCGGGCCGGGTGTATGCGCTCACCTTTGCCCCGGCGCCACCAATCAGGTCGATCTGGCCCGAGGTGTTGGGCGCCTTGCACCTGAACTGCACGTTCGCCAGCGGGCCCGTGTAGTTCGTGACCTGGCCCGAGCCGACCGGCACAAGCTTGCACGTCAGCCGGTACTGGCCCACCGACTTCGATTCCGAGCCGAGGTTGCACTTCGGCGCGCTATTCTCGTCCAGGGCGGTCTGCTGCTGGAGATTGAAGGCTTCGTCGTACTGCAGCACGACCTGGTAGGCGGAGTAGCCGCCCACGGGCGGCGCGCTGGCAATCACATCAACGCTAAAGCCGTACCCGTAGTAGACATCGCACGTGCGATTGAGCGCGCCAATCTCGCAGACGAGCTGCGTCTTGGCCTTGTCCGCATAGACGCGGAACGACATCTTGGGTGACTTGATCGGCGTTGGCGTCGGCGTCGACGTTGGCGTGTTCGTGTTGGTCGGCGTCGAGGTGTCCGTGGGCGTGCGCGTCGCCGTCGCCGTCGAGGTGGCCGTCGCCGTCGACGTCGCAGTGGCCGTCGGCGTGTGTGTCGATGTCGGCGTCGGCGTCGGCGTCGACGTGTCCGTCGGCGTAAACGTGGCGGTGTTCGTCGCCGTGTTCGTCGGCGTGAACGTCGATGTTGGGGTGTTCGTCGCCGTGTTCGTCGGCGTCGGGGTCGGTGGAATGCAGTTGATGTCGACGGAGTCGGCGACCTCCTTGCTGCCCTTCGCCTGCGATTTCAAGAAGATGGTACCGATGCCCGGGTACGTGTAGGCGCTCGCCTTCGGCCCGGCGCCGCCCAGCAGGTCGATCTGCGCGGTCTGTTGGCCCGGCTTGCAAACGAGGTGGATGTTGGCCAGCGTGCCGCCTGTGTACTGGATCGTGTTTCCTGAGCCGACCGCCACCGCCTTGCAGATCAGGATGTAGATCTGCGGCTGCTGCGTCTCGGAGCCGAGGTTACACTTCGGCGTGCGGTTCTCCGCGAAGCCGGGCTGCTTGATGAGATTGACTTCCTGCGAATACTGCAGCACCACTCTGTAGGCGGAGAGACCGCCCACCGGCGGCACGCTGGCGATGACGTCCACGCTGAAGGGGGAGCCTTCGTTGATGCTGCACTTGCGGCCGACGGCCCCGACGTCGCAGGAGAGCTGGGTCTTGCCGGTGTCGGCGAACACGCGCAGGGCCATACTGGGGCCGGATGCCTCGGCTCGGTCGCCGCTGTTGTTCGAGACGACGAGGACTAGGGCGACAACCGCCAACAACGTCGCCAGCGCTAGAGCCGTAGCGATGCGAGGGCCACCAGATACATGCATAAGCCAACCGTTACCAGCGGAACGGAGGCGGGGTTGGTGGGTATTATAGCACCGTTTGGGGAGGCAGCGCGCAACCGCCCGCGATCAGCCGACCCAACGCGTGCCTAACGGCAGTCGTGCTGGTACTGCAAGACCACGCCCAGGATGTCGTCCTGCAGCGTGATCAATCCGTCCGGACCAGACCTATTCCAGCCAAAGGGGCCGATGGCCGGTCCGCGGTCATAGATCGACGCGTAGGAGAAGCCGGTATCCGGGTTCGGCGGGCCGTCAGGAATCGTCTGGTAGCGCAGGATGACCGGTAGGATGTCGTCCTGGAGGCTGACGACCTTATCGCCGCTTGTGTCGTAGAAGTCGTAGGGGTTCTTGGAGTTGCGCAGGCCGCCCAGCATCTCGTTTGGGCCTGCTTCGTTCGCGTCGTCGCACCCATCGTTGTCGTTGTCCGGGTCGTCGCCGTCTGGGATCGTATCGCCATCAGTGTCGGGCGCGGGCTCGTTGACCAGCGGGTGCTGCTGAAAGAACTCCCACATCAGGTCGGTCGCGCTAATGTCGTGGGTCGTATAGCCGAGCGGCGGCGCGTCGGGCGCGCCCGGCCACGTGTGGCCGCCGCCGTCGACGATGTAGAGCTGCAAGGTAGCGCCATCGTCACAGGTTGAGTACTCCACCAAACGCACTTCGCCGCTGATGACGGACTCCTGACGCCCGCTGGTGCAGCCGTTGTGCGCCGCCCACTCCTCCATGACGTCCTCGTCCGCCGTGTCATTGTCGATCGGCAGCCGGAACGAGACAGCGCTGCCGCCGCCTTCGAACGGCACGCTCGTGTCATCTGTGCCGTGGAAGGCGATGACCGGTACCGGGCGCGTATCATCGCACGTCTCTGCGGAGTTGTGGAATGGCCCGGGCGGCTCATCGAGCGAGAGCTGCGGGTAGTACGCCCCGGCGATCGGGGCGATCGCGGCAACGCGCGCCGAAAGACTGCACGCCAACCGCACCGACATCATAGCGCCGTTCGAGATGCCGGTCGAAAACACCCGGTTCGTGTCGACGCAGAGCGCCGCCTCGACGGCGTCCAGCACGTTGTTGAGAAACGCGACATCGTCGGGCTCGGGGCTCCCGATCTGAACGCTATTCCAGTGTTGCGTGTTGGGTATGCCGTTCACGAGCAGGCCCTCAGGGTGGACGACGATGAAGCCGCCGTCGGGCTCGTCCGCGCGCGCGGATAGGCCGCTGTAGAACTGCTGCTGGATGGCGTTCGACGTAAAGCCGTGCATGTTGATCACCAGCGGCACGCGGTCCGCGCCGTTGTACGAAGGAGGCACGTGGAGCCGGTAGCTCCTCGTGCCTTCCGGCGCCGCGATCGTCTCGATCGATGTCCCGGAGGCGTGTGGCTTGCCGGGGAAACAGCCCGCGGCCTGCGCGACCGGCGCGCCGGCCGGCAGGCCCGGGATCGCGGCGACGACCGCTGCAGCGACGACGAGGCCGGCCGCGAGCGCTACGAGGCCCATCGATCGACGTAAGGGATATCCCTGAGGCTTGGCACGCACGCCGAGAGTCTAACCGAAGGCACCAACCGCCCGCCAGCTTCCCTGCCGGGCTGCCGCCTATGCCATAGGCGAGATGCCGTCTCTTCAATTTGACAGATCTGCCGATAACCATGGGAAGCAGGAGAGGCCACGCCAGCAAGATGCGAACGCAAGAAGCCATACGCCACTACGACACAAGGCAACGCGCTCGGAACGCACGATCCGCGCGCCGTAGTCGTGGTTTCGCGGCCCTCCTGTTCTGCGCCCTGATTGCAATCCTCGCCGGCGTCACGTACCTCCTGGGCCAGCACGATGCGCGCGCCGCGACGCCGATGCGCCTGGCGACCGGCAGCTACGTTGGCAACGGCATCGATAATAGCCCGATCACGGGCATCGGCTTCCAACCCGATCTCGTCTTCGTGAAGTGCGCTTGCACCGAGGAAGCCGTGGTCAAGACCAGCACCATGGGCGGCGACGCGGCCAAGCCCGTAACGTCGAATGGCGGGTTCCAGACGAACCTCCTGCAGGCGCTCGGGCCGGATGGCTTCACGCTCGGCAGCTCCACGCTCGTCAATGCAAACGGCGTCCCGTACTACTGGACCGCCTTCAAGGCGGGCGACGAGTTCGCCGTCGGCACCTACGCCGGCAACGGCGCCGACGACCGTTCGATCACGGGCGTCGGCTTCCAGCCCGTCTGGGTCACCACCTTCGGCGACGGCGACGAGGCAGCGTTCCGGCCGGGAACCACGGCCGGCGACGCATCGTACCTGTTCGACTCCACCACGGCCGTGACGGACCGCATCCAGGCCATGGAAGCGGACGGCTTCGAAGTCGGCGCCAACGCCAACATCAACGAGTCCGGCACGACGTTCCACTACGCTGCCTGGGCGGGCGGAGCCAATGTGACGCAAGCGACGTATATGGGCGACGGCATCGACAACCACTCGATCTCCGGCGCCGGCTTGCAGCCCGAGCTGCTGTGGGTGAAGGCTGATACGACCTACGTCCCCCTGTGGAGGCCGGAGAGCGTCCAGGGCGACGCGACGCTCTACTGGACGCCGACCGGCATCCAGACGAACGCGGTGCAGGCCTTCCACGGAGACGGCTTCGAGGTCGGTTCCCTGAACGAGGTGAATCGCTCCGCTTTCCTCTACCACTACCTGGCGATCAAGGACGACCCGCCGCCCACGGCCACGCCGACGGACACACCGCCGCCCACGGACACGTCGACGCCAACCAACACAGTCGCGCCAACGAGCACCGCGAATGCTACAGACAC
>JBBDNH010000241.1:5309-16444 GCA_040877745.1 Dehalococcoidia bacterium | reverse complement strand
CCCCTCTCCCGCTGGCGGGAGAGGGGACTGGGGTGAGGGTGTCGGAAGCTGCAGCATCCCGCAGACGTTCGATAGCCCAAAGCCGCGCGCATCGCTATACTGGCGCCGATGTCGACGATCATCATCGCTTCGCTTGCGCCCGGCGAGGGCCGCAGCGCGGTCGCGGTGGGCCTGGGCGCGCTGCTGGCCGAAGAAGGCCGCTCGGTGCGCCTGCTGCGCGTGCGTTCGGGCGAGGGCGCCGACGCGAACGCCGAGGACGACGCTCGTACGCTCGCCTCCGTGCCCGGCTGCAAGGGCCAGCGCTCGGCCGTCACGGAGCAGGACGCGCAGGCTCAGGCCGGCGATGAGGACATCCTGATCGTCGAAGCGCCGCCGGGCGAGCCGTCCGGGCTCGCTGCTAAGCTCGCAGGTCGCGTCGTCCTCGTCTCGTCGTCGCTCGACGACATGCGTCTGGGTGATCTCGCGACGGCGAGCGCGACGCTCGGCAAGGCGAGCGCCGGTGTGATCGTGACGAGGCAGGCCGAACGAGGTCTGTCGAAGGTCGAGGCCAAGCTGGGCGAACGCGGCCTGAAGCTGCTCGTCGCGCTTCCGGAAGACCGGCTGCTCGCTGGACCGAGCACGACCGAACTCGCCGGGGCTCTGCATGCGTCGCACCTGCTCGAGGGCGACGAGGAGGACGAAGCAGTCGAGAACGTGATGATCGGGCCGGTGAGCGCGGACCCCGGGCAGCCCTACTTCCTGCAGCACGGCAGCAAGGCCGTCGTGAACCGGTTCGACAAGATGGACCTGCACCTGGCCGCGCTGGCCACCGAGCCCGACTGCCTGATCCTCACCGGCGGCCGGCCGCCCACGCCATATCTGATCGATCGCGCATCGGCGAACGACTGGGGTCTCAGCGTCCTGCTCTCGCCGGAGAGCACGGTGCGCACGATGGAGCTCGTCGACGAGCTCTACGGCCGCACGCGCTTCGCAGGTGAGCGAAAGCTCCAGCGCGCGGTCGAACTCTTCCGCGACCACGCGGACGCCGCCTCACTCAAGAAGGCGCTAGGCTAGCCGGCCAGCTGTCGCTAGAGGGACGGCTGCTGGGCCGAGGACGATGTGCGCTCCTGCGCCGTCGGAGGCGCCGACGCGCGCGCGCTCGCGGCGGTCGGCGGTGTGGTTGTGCGTGTCGATTGCGGGCTCGGCGGAGCGCTCGGCGGCTGCGCCGCCTGCGAGCGCGCCGTCGCGGCCGTCGCTTGCGGTCCCGGCGCCGCGCAGTAGGGGCAGATCACCCAGCTCAGCTCCAACGCCCGGGCGCAGGAGGAGCACGGCGCCTTCACCTGCGTCCGGCAGTACGGGCACGCGAGGTAGTCGTCGCTCAGCGTGCGCTGGCAGCTCGGGCAGGCGGGACGCGGCTCGGGCAGGTCACGCATCAGCGCCTCGGCCTCCAGGCGGCGTTCGTAGGCCTCGGTCAGCGTTTCGCCCGGCCGCAGGATGAGGTACAGCACCAGGCCGGGGATGTTGAACAGCACGACGAGCAGGATTGATACGGTCTGCGACCAGCCATCTTGTGTACGTTCGCGGATGTCCCGGTAGGTCCAGACAATCGTACCTAACCAGAGCACGACACCGTAGGCGATCAGGACCGCCGCGACCAGCGCGACACTCGACTCCCAGCTATCGAACATGCAGCTTTCCCCTCGGGCGAGTTGCCCGCCCAAACACTGCGCGATTATATCACGTCAAGCTTGGGCGGCATAGGCGAGTCCTCTAACCTTGACGTGGACGTTAGGTATCGCCTACGATTGGATTGCCATGAGCACTGGCCCTGCCGGACGCGCTCCTTCGGGGATGGGCGGCCCTCCCGGAGGTGAGATGTCCGGGGGCGGCGCGCTTCCGATCACCGGCTGGCGGCAGACCTTCTCGTCCCTCTCCGGCAACCGCGACTTCAAGAACCTGTTCATCGGCAACGTCGGGTTCTTCTTCGGGATGAACATGATGATCATCCTGCGCGGCTGGCTGGTGCAGGACAAGTGGGACAACGCATCCTATCTCGGCTTCATCATGGCGAGCGTGGCCATCCCCATGCTCGTGCTCTCGCCCATCGCCGGCGTGGTCACAGACCGCGTCGACCGGCGGAAGCTGCTGCTGGTCGCCCAGGGCTGGCTGGTTGTGATCAACAGCATCGTTGCGGTGCTGATCATCACCGACGACATCCAGTTCTGGCACCTGCTGGTCGTCTCCACGCTGACCGGGGCCGCGTTCGCGTTCAACATGCCCGGGCGGCAGGCGCTCGTCGCGACGCTCGTGCCCCGCGACCGCCTGATGAACGCGATGGCGCTGAGCACCGCAACGATGAACATCAGCCGGATCCTCGGCCCGGCGATAGGCGCGGTCCTCATCGGCCCCATCGGCATCGGCGGCGCGTACGTCGTCTCCACGGCGTTCTTCTTGTTCGCCACGCTCGCCACGTTCGTGCTGCCGCCGATGCCATCGCAGCGGGAGAAGCAGTTCACCTTCGTCGAGGACTTCGTCGGCGGGTTCTCCTACATCAAGCAGAACTCCCTCCTCATGGGGCTGATGCTCTTCGCGACCGTCCCGATGATCTTCGCCATGCCCTACATGACGCTGCTGCCCGTCTTCGCGGACCGCGTCTGGCATGTTGGGGAGAACGGGTTCGGAGCCATGCAGGCCGCGAGTGGGTTCGGAGGACTGATCGGCGCGCTGATCATCGCCAACCTCGACTCCTACCCGAAGAAGACGCGCCTGCTGGTTGGCGGCGCAGCCGGATTCGGCGGCTTCCTGGTGCTGTTCGCCCTGTCGCCCTCGTTCTACCTCGGCCTGTTCCTCATCGGCCTTGTTGGCTTCGCCTCCATGGTCGTCATGACGGTCAACAACACGTCGATCCAGCTCGTCATCCCGGACGAGATGCGCGGGCGCGTGATGAGCGTGATGATGATGACGTTCGGCCTGATGCCGCTCGGCGCGGTGCCTGCCGGCGTCGCCGCGGAGGGCGTCGGCGTGCGGCCGGTCGTCGTGACGGGCGGCCTGCTCTGCATCGTCGCGATGTTCATCATCGTCGCGACCGTCGCCGCGTTCCGGCGGCTCGACGACGAGATCGCGGAGGGTCAGGCACGTCAGGCTGAAGAGAGCCGGATGCGGCCAGACGGCAGCCCATCCATGGCCCCGGGCATGGCGGCCGTGAAGCCCCGCTAGATCAGCCCGGCCACCATCTGCAGGATCAGCGCGGCGTCCACAGCGTCCACGCGCCCATCACCGTTCACGTCCGCGTTGTCCGGACATCCGACGTTGCCGATCAGCGCCGCGACGAGCTGCAGCACGAGCGCTGCATCGATGCTGCTGACGTCGCCGCTGCAGTTCGCGTCGCCGGGCAGGCCGGGGGGCGGGCTCGTCGGCGTGTGGGTGGGTGTGTTCGTCGGCGCGGCGGGCGACGTCGGCGTCGCGGTCGGGAACGGCCCGCCAGCTGGTTGCAGGTAGAAGATGTCGTTGCCATTGAACTCCGTGACGTAGATCGTGCCGTCGTTAGCTACGGTCACATCGAGCGGGCCGTTCAGCCCGAGCTCGATCGTGGAGGTGGACTCTACCGACCGGCCGTCTTCCGAGAGCACCGCCCGACTGACCCCGCTGCGGATGAACTCTACGTAGATCAAGTCGCCCAGCATCGCGCCACCGAAGGCCGGTACGGTGTACTCGACGATGCCGTCGCAGGAACAGTGGCTGGGCAGGATGGCGATCGGCGCCGTGAAGTCGGCGCCGTTGCCGTCCTCGGGCGCGCGATAGGTGCACTCTCGTTCGTCGAAGCGGCCGCGGTTCCGGTTCGGGAAACCGTAGTAGTTGCCCTCCTCGATCAGGTTTAGCTCGTCCGACGTGCTGCTGTCGCCGCCTTCCTCGGTGCAGGAGAGCGACACCTCCTGCCCGACCGCGCCGTTATCCGTCGCGTAGATGTGGCCGTTGCTGTGGAGCACCAGGTCGAACGGATTGCGCACGCCGGTCGCGTAGACCGCGATATCGCCGCTGAGCATGTTCAGCGTGTGGTCCGCGGGCGGCCCGGGCTGGTCGTACGTGACGTTGCCATCGAAGTCCGGCGCGTGGATATCGACGACGAGGATGGCCGCGGAGAGCGGCGTCTCCGGCCAGTAGACAGCCATGCCGGGCGGGTTGGTAAGGCCGGCGTCCGTGCTCGAGCCCTGCGCGATGAAGAGCCGGCCGTCCTCGTCGAAGGCCAGGCCGTTCGTCAGGTGGTTCAGGTGCGGGCGCGAGTTCGGCAGGCCGGTGATGACGTCCTCCATCTGCCAATCGGGCCCCGTGACGCGGCTGATCTTGCTATCGAGCCCGTCATCGATTGGCGACCGGTGCGAGATGTAGAACGTGACCGGCGCCTCCGGCGGCGTCGTCAGGTCGAATGCGATGGCGACGGCGTCCGTGAGGCCGCTCGCGATCTCTTCAATGTCCAGCAGCGCCTTCGTCGCCGGATCGATGCTCAGGGCGTGCACGCCGGTCAGCGATGCCACGTAGAGGCGGCCGTCCGGCCCGAAGGCGAGCGATGTTGGGTTCACAATGGCGGCGTTGAGCCTGCCGGTCTCGAACTCGGGATCGCCGTCCGAACCGGCGTCCGCATCGAAGGCGAATGCGAACGTCGCGAGTCCCACGAGCGCGGCGAGCGCGAACAGGGCTGTGAGGCGGGGAAGCCCGGCGTTCAACAACACGTCCCCGATTGTATGCGAAATGCCCTCGTCATCGGTACTCGCGGCTAGCCCGCGCAGCTGTGGCCGAACTGGGATGCCGCGCCGAGGATGTCGCCGGCGAGGTCGATTGCGCCGTCGGGCGGGCCCTGGCGCCAGGGCTCGGCGCCGGGCGGCGCGGGCGAGCGGTCGAGCGAGGCCTGGTAGTTGCCGGCGCCCTCGGGCCCGAAGGCGAATAGCACCGGCAGGATGTCGTCGAAGACGTTGATCACGCGGTCGCCGTTCACGTCCATGAAGTCCCAGGGATTCAGGGGGTTCCGCAGGCCGCCCTTGCGCGGGTCGTCGCCGAACTCCTGACCGTTCCGGCAGCCGTCGCCGTCGAAGTCGTCGTCCGGGTGCAGCAGCGCCACGCGCGCGTCGATGCGCGGCGTCGTGCGATTGGTACCCGGGTTGCCGCCCTGCAGATCGTCTGTCACGAGACGCCCGGTCGCCTTCAGGCGTGCCTCCAGCTCATCGACGCTGAGGCCCGGGAACGCTTCCAGCAGCAGCGCCGCGACCGCCGCCGCCTGCGGCGAAGCCTGCGACGTGCCGTTGTAAGTGATCGTGCCGCCGCCGCGCCCGGTGGACGTGGCGCGCGCGCCGGGCGCCAGCAGGTCGAGCGTCGGGTCGGAGTCCGACCAGCAAGCGACCTGGTCGGCCCTGGTGGTGACGTCGGAACAGGAGGTCTTCCATCCGTTCACCTGACCCACATCGGCGTCGTACGTGGCGCCGACGGAGAACGCGTCCGCGATACATGCCGGCACATTGAGCTGGTCCTTGTTCCCGTGGTTGCCCGCGGCGATGAACGTGGAGGTCCCCCGCGCGCGCAGCGTCTCCACCGCCATCGTGAGTGCGGTCGAGGGGCAGGGCACGCCGCTCTGGAGGCTCATGTTCACGACGTCAACCTCGGGATGGTCCGCGATGATGTCGTCGAGCGCCGCCAGCCAGTCCGAGAAGAAGCCGCCGCCGCTGCTCCCCAGGATCTTGTACACGGCGATCTTCGCATCGGGCGCGATGCCGCGCGGCGCGACGAGGCCATCGCTCGTGATGAGGCCCGTGACGTTCGTGCCGTGGCCGTTGTCGTCCTCGCCAGGATGGGCGCCACCGGGGCAGTCGCCGTTGGAGAGCTGGCACCACTCGTACACGATGTCACCGGCGAGGTCCGGGTGGTCCGTGTCCGCGCCGCTGTCCAGCACGGCGACGACGACACCCTCGCCCGTCAGGCCGGCATCGTGTACCTCGGTCGCGTGGATCAACGGCGCGCTCTGCTGTGTCGCGGCCGTGCCCCAGCCGTCGATGGCGATGTCGACGACGTCGGGCCTGCCGGCCAGCTGCTTGAGGCCATCGTTCGAGACGCGTCCGGCGATGGCCGGCACGGCCTGGTAGCGGTACGTCACGCTGAAGTCCGATGGCCGGACGCTCGCGAGGACGCGCGTCTGCTGTTCGGCGACCTGAGCCCGCGCCTCCGCGATGTTAGGCCGGGCAACCCTGAGCGCCGGAGGCGGGCGCAAAGAGACGATGACGCGCGCCGTCGCTTCCCGGGCAAGCTGTTGTTCGACCGCAGGTGCTATGTGTGCGCGGGGTATGGAGCGCGCAGCCGCGGCCTCTCCCACGCCCGCAGCGACGAACGCGACGAGGACGAGAACGAGCAACAGGGGCCGGCTGGGCAAGCTAAGCAACCAAGCGATTCGATCCGGGCGGTCTGCCGGCGATTATACCGGATCGTGGTTGGCTAAACGCAGCGGTGCTGGTACTGCACGCGGGAACAGCGGCGACGCCGCTAGAGGCAGGAATGCTGGTATTGCCTGATGACGCCCAGGATGTCGTCTTGAAGGGTGATCACGCCATCCGGCCCGTTTCGGTTCCAGGGGTAGATCCAGGGTGGGGTCAGAATGGCCATGCCGCGGTCATAGTTTGCGGCATACGAAAACCCAGTATCGGGGTTCGGTGGGCCGCCGTCCGTCGTCTGGAATCTGAGGATGATCTGTAGGACATCGTTCTGCAAGTCGATCACCCGGTCGCCGTTCGTGTCGTAGAAGTCCCAGGGGTTCTTCGCGTCGCGAAGGCCGCCCAGCTGTTCGTTCGGCCCCGACTCTTGGCCGTCGGTGCAGCCGTCGCCGTCGGTGTCGTGAGAGATTCCTGCCGACGCGATTTCAGCCGCATCCAGAGCTCCATCGAAGATCTTGACCTCGTCAATGCTTCCCCCGAAGAACTCCCAGCCGCCGAACAGGTCTTCCATACCGATCATCAGCGCATTGTCGGAAACAGCTGGAGTGGCAGTACCGACGTTGGTGGAGGCCACTTCTACCCCATTCCTATACAGCCTCATCGAGGTCCCGTCCCAGGTGCCCGCTACGTGCTGCCACACGTTCGGAACGAGCGTGTTGTCCGGGGACTCGATGTCGCCTACGCCGGAGCTTATCATCCTGAGGCGATTGAGGTAGCAGGTCTGCAGGGCGTAATTGAGGTACTTATTGATGAAACTCTCGTAGCATCCCACATCACTGTCTGGATTGACCCAGGCCATGAGGGTGAACGGACCCGCGATATCCAGAGACGCAGCGTCCGGCACTTGGACGAAGTCATCAAACCCGTCGAACTCCAGGGCGTATCCCGCCACGCCGCTCACCCAAGTCGGCCCGTTCACTAGCGTTCCGTCGTTGCCGTTACCACTTGAGTCCGCAGCTGTTGACCCTGCGCCTTCGTTGAACTTCCAATGTCCCACGAGGGATCCTGGGATGACGACCGCGCCCGGTACGCAGTCCGTAGCGACATTGCCGACCGTTCCCAGCCTGAGATTGTCAATGAATACGGCAGAGTCGTAGATGGCATCTCCTTGATCGAAGATCGAGAAGTATAGCGAGTGTTCGCCCGGAGTGATCGGTGTGGCAGCAGTCAATGCGGGAGTGGCGCCGTCATATGTCGTACCGGCTGCATTTTCGGCCGTCATCGAAGTCACACCCGCCGCATTGATGCTGATGACACTCCCCGTAGGATCGAATGCGAAGTTGTTCGGGGCACTGATCGATGACCCAGAGGTCGTCCATGTCGAGGAGTCGAGTTCCGCGATAAACGCGTCATTATAGGAGCTTCCCAACCACTCGGGATATTCATCCGACAGGAAGCGAAAGTCGATTCCGACGAGGCAGTTGATTCCCGCCGGCACGCTCAAGTCGACCTTGAGAATCGAGACATCGTAGTCAGTATTGCCGCGTACATTGCCTCCGCCATCATCGGCACCGCTAGACCCAGATGTATTCGCTGTTGCTGCGAGTTGCGCGTCGCCGCTCGTCAGAATAGCATATGTGCTTCCGTGCGTCGGAAAGAGGGTCAAGGGTGTGTCAGAAACGCCGTTGGGTGTGCCAATAGGCGGGACCGCCGAAAAAGTCGCGCCGGTCACAACGGTGGGATCTGCCGCGATTGCTTGAGCGAGCTGAAATGCGCTTGCCGAGGTGTCGATGGCGGCCTGCGTGGGCTTGGCCTCCCCAAACAGCAAAAGACTGCCGAACACGGTTAGCCCGACCACGGCAATGAGCCAGCGCGGGACCATATCTTTTCGGGCATCTTCTCTATTATCTCGGGGGACTTCGCTCGAGATGTCGAACCGCCGTGCGTCCATGGATATTCCCCTCTCGCCACTCCCACCAGGGGATTCGCCAGTGAGCCTACTATACTCCCGAGCGGAGCGTTGTCAAGCGGTTTGCGAGGGGAGTGACCTAAAGATTTCGGAGATGCGGCTGTAGGCGGCCCGCCTATGCGTCTATCGGCTCTTCCTGCTCCACGGGCGTGCCTGCCAGCACTTTGCGCGAGCCCTGGCCCTCCGCCGGGCCGACGATGCCTCGCTCCTCCAGCTCGTCCATCATGCGCGCTGCGCGCGGATAGCCGATGCGCAGCCGGCGCTGCAACAGCGACGTGCTGATCGTGCGGTGCTCCCGCGCCAGGTTCATCGCCTTGGCCAGCATCTCGTCCACCTCCTCGGCGGGCTGCGCGGCGATCTGCTCCTGCGCCTCCTCCAGCAGGTGGTCGTACATCTCCCGGTCGACCTCCTGGAAGCGGTCCTGCGTCCAGAACGCCACCAGCCGCTCGACCTCCTGGTCGGAGACATAGACGCCCTGCAGCCGCTGCGGCTTCGCCGCGTCCGTCGGCAGGTAGAGCATGTCGCCGCGGCCGAGCAGCTTCTCCGCGCCGGAGGTATCGAGGATCGTGCGCGAGTCGACCTGCGAGCTCACCGCGAACGCGATGCGCGTCGGGAAGTTCGCCTTGATCAGCCCGGTCACCACGTCCACCGACGGCCGCTGGGTCGCGACGATCAGGTGGATGCCCGTCGCGCGCGCGAGCTGCGCGAGCCGGCAGATCTGGCGTTCCACCTCGTACGGGGCGGCCATCATCAGGTCGGCCAGCTCGTCGATGATCACCACCCAGTAGGGGAGCTTCGTGGGGCAGCCCGGATGCTTGTTGTACGACTCCAGGTTGCGCACTGCCAGCGCGGCGAACCGGCGGTAGCGCGACTCCATCTCGTGGATCACGGCTTGCAGCGTGCCGACCACCTGGTCGACCTCCGTGATGATCGACGAGAACGCGAGGTGCGGGATGCTGGCGAAGCTCGAGAGCTCGACGCGCTTCGGGTCCAGCATGACGAAGCGCACCTCTTCGGGCGAGGCGTGCATCAGGATGCAGGCGATGATCGCGTTGATGCAGACGCTCTTGCCGGAGCCCGTCGCGCCCGCGATGAGCAGGTGCGGCATCTTGCTCAGGTCGGCGACGACCGGCTCGCCCGCGACGCTCTGCCCGAGCGCGAGCCCGAGCCGCGATCGCATCGCGAGGCGGCGGAACTGCGCCGACTCGAACACGCTGCGCAGCGTGACGAGCGCCGCCGTGTGGTTTGGTACCTCGATGCCCACAAACGGCTTGCCCGGCACCGGCGACTCCATGCGCAGCGACGGCGCCGCGAGCGCGAGAGCGAGGTCGTTCGCGAGCGCGGTGATCTGGTTCACGCGCACGCGCGTCCGCGACACTTCCTCGGTATGGGTCTTTGGCCTGCCGTCACGGTCGACCTGCGGGCGGCCGCTGGCGTCGCGCTCGGCTACCTGGCGGGTCTTGACCTCCCAGCCGGGCTCCAGACCGAACTGCGTGACCGTCGGGCCCTCGTTCACCTGCACGACGCGCGCATCGACGCCGAACGACGCGAGCGTATCGACGAGCAGCCGCGCGCGAGCAGTGTTGTCGACCTCGCCGCTCTGCGGCGCGACGTCGAGCAGGATGTCGAGCGCGGGGAGCTGCCAGCCATCGTGCGCCTTGCGTCGCGCGCCGGGCCTGGGCGGTTCGCCGAGGTCGTCCTCCTCGTGTCCGTTCAGGGGCAGGTGCGCCTGCTCGCCGGTGTCAGGCGGACGCGGCGCCAAGGGCGCCTCCTCCACGACCGGCATCGCGCCCTCATCCAGCACGCGGTTGGGCTCGGCGTGCTGCGCCCAGATCACACTGTCCAGCGGTACCTTGTCGGCGCCCTTGGGCGGCCGGCGTGTCGGGAAGACGAGCTGGACCGTCGAACGCATCGATGCCCAGGCGCGCCCGGGCAGGCGCCAGCTCCAGACGGTTTGCGCCGCAAGCCCGGCCTGGCGCGCCGTCGCCTCTGCGCCTGCCGGCGTGAGCACGATGAACGCCGCGATGCCGGACGCCACCCAGACCAGGATGCCGATCGGGCTGGCCGCGATCAGGTGGCCCAGGTCGCCGCCGGCCGTGACGTCGGAGAGCTCGACGCCTCCGAGCTGCCAGTCCGGCCGTAAGAAACCCAGCAGGCCGCTCACGAACGTCGCGAGGAGCACGGCGAGTGCCCACGGCCGCCACGCCGACACTGTCTCATCGAATCGGCGTCGCAGGAACGCCAGGCCCAGGTAGGCGATCAGCCCGATGAAGCCGAAGACCAGCAGCCCGAACGTGCGCACGAAGCCGTCACGCAGATCCGTTGCGCCGCGGGTCGCGGGAACGAGCCAGGGAATAGAGATCAGCGCCAGAACGAGCAGGCCGATGCCGAGCGCTTCGAGTCTGAATAGGAACCGTCCGAGCGACGCGAACGGCGAGGGCGCGCTGCGCCTGCGACCGACGTTCGGGCGCGCGGGGCGAGCACGGGCTTTGGCGCTCGTCTTGCTGCGGGGCCGGGAACGAACCTTGGCCACGATCCCCCACATCTACCGCGACAAGAATGTCGACGGCAGGGACACCAAGACTCACCCCGCGGGTCCTTCCTCAAGAACCTTGGCGCATTATATCACGGAAGGGTAGGGCAAGCTAGCTTTGGGAGCTATTGCGTAGGCGGGTGCGCAGTTCGAGGCTCGATGCTCGACGTTCGAACCTCGAACCTCGAACCTCGAACCTCGAACCTCGAGATCACACCTCCACGGACACCGGGGGCCACCCTCA
>JBBDNH010000241.1:0-5209 GCA_040877745.1 Dehalococcoidia bacterium | reverse complement strand
TCGAACTTCGAGCCTCGAACCTCGAACCTCGAGATCACACCTCCACGGACACCGGGGGCCACCCTCACCTCAGGTTCTACAAGCGAGCACGCTCGCGGAAGCTCGCCCTCTCCCGCCAGCGGGAGAGGGGATGGGGCTGAGGGTTGGAGGAACGTAGCGGGCAGCTGGCTCTTCGATTTCGAACTTCGAGCCTCGAACCTCGAACCTCGAACCTCGAACTTCGAACTTCGAACCTCGAACCTCGAATCTCCAACTTCGAGATCAGACCTCTGCGCTCACCGGCGTCCTCCCTCACCCCAATCTCGCCGAGCGAGCTCGCACATCGAAACTCGCCCCTCTCCCTCAACGAGGGAGAGGGGATGGGGCTGAGGGTTGGAGGAACGTAGCGGGCAGCTGGCTCCTCGATTTCGAACTTCGAACTTCGAGCCTCGAACCTCGAACCTCGAGATCACACCTCCACGGACACCGGCAGGATCATGGGCCGGCGGTGGGTCTCCTGGTAGAGGAACTGCGCAATGGCGTCCTTCACCTTCGTGTTTACGACGCTCCAGTCCGCGATGTGGTCCGCGCCCTCTAGCGAGGAGACGACCATGTCACGCGTGCGCTCCATGAGATCCTCTGACTCCTCGATGTCGACGAAGCCGCGCGAGACGACCTCGGGCTGGCCCACCAGCCGGCCGGTCTGCTTCTCGATCGCCAGGATGACGACCACCATGCCATCGGTTGCCAGATGGTGGCGGTCGCGCAGGATCAGATGGTCGATGTCGCCGACGCCCAGGCCGTCGACATACACGTAGTCGGCCGGCACGCGGTCGACGACGCGAGCGCTGCGCTCGTCTATCTCCAGCACGTCGCCGTCGCTGAGGACCATCGCGTTCTCCTCCGGCATGCCGAGCGAGCGCGCCAGCTCCGCGTGCAGCACCATGTGGCGATACTCGCCGTGGATCGGCACGAAGTACTTCGGCCGGACGAGCGAGTGGACGATCTTCAGCTCCTCCTGCGCGGCGTGGCCGCGAACGTGAACGTCCGCGATGCGGTTGTAAAGCACGCGCGCGCCGAGCCGGAACAGGTTGTCGACCGTGCGATATACGAGCGACTCGTTACCCGGCACCGCGCTAGCTGAGAGCACCACGGTGTCGCCGGGGACGATGGTGATGTGCTGGTGGTCCTGGTTCGCCATGCGGGTGAGCGCGGAGGTCGGCTCGCCCTGGCTACCCGTGGTCACGATCGCAAGGCGCCGGTGCGGGATCTGCTCCAGCTCGCGCACGCTGCACATAATGCCCTTCGGCACGTTCAGGTAGCCGAGGTCGATCGCCATCTGGACGTTGTTCTGCATGCTGCGCCCGGTCACGAAGACGCGGCGGTCGTTTGCCGCAGCGGCGTCGATCACCTGCTGGACGCGCGATATGAGCGAGGCGAACGTGGTGACGATAAAGCGCCCGGGCGACCTCGCCATGATGCTGCGCAGCGCCTCGCCCACAGCCTGCTCAGAAGGCGTGTAGCCGGGTACTTCCGCGTACGTCGAGTCCGCGAGCAACAGCAGGACGCCCTCCCTGCCGTACTGGGCGAGCTTGGGGAGGTCGGTCGCCTGGCCCATCACCGGCGTGTGGTCGAGCTTGAAGTCGCCGGTGTGGATCACGAGTCCGACCGGCGTCTGGATGGCGAGGCCGGTCGAGTCGGGCACGCTGTGCGCGACGCTGAACGGCTCGACGCTGAACGGGCCTTCGTTCACCGTCTCGCCCGGCTTAATCACGCGGATGTCCGACGTCTTGAGCAGCTTCGCTTCCTTCAGCTTGACCTCGACCAGCCCGGCCGTGAGCCGTGAACAGTACACCGGCACGTTCACCTGATGCAGGATGTACGGCAGCGCGCCGATGTGGTCCTCGTGGCCGTGCGTGAGGAAGATCGCTCGAAGCTGCTTGCGCCCCTCCAGCACGTACGTCATGTCGGGGATGACGAGGTCGATGCCGAGCATCTCCTCTTCAGGGAACATGAGGCCTGCATCGACGGCGATGATCGAATCGCTGTACTCGAGCAGCATCATGTTCTTGCCGATCTCGCCGAGACCGCCTAGCGGGATGACGCGCAGCTTGTTCTTGGCCGTGCTTCGTTTTTTCATAGCAGCTTCATCTGCACGGCCTCAGGCTCGCGCGACGTCGTGTGCTCGCGGAGCGCTTCCTCCAGGATGGCCGGCAGCTTCTGAAAGTCCTCCTGGATTGTGCGGCGCAGGCTCGCCTGGTGGAGCGCGGCCGCTGGATGGTACATCGGTACGATGGTGACGTCACCGGCGCGTTTCGATTGGCCGTGGATGCGGCCGATCGACTGGCCCTGGAAGTAGCGGCTCATCGAGACGCGGCCGAGCGTGACGATCACGCGCGGCTGGATGATCGCCAGCTGCTGCTCCAGCCAGGGAGCGCACGCTTCGATCTCGCCCGGGAGCGGGTCCCGGTTGTTCGGCGGGCGGCACTTGATCACGTTGCAGATGTAGACGTCCTTTCGGTTCAGCCCAATCGACGCCAGCAGCTCATCGAGGAACTTGCCGGCGGGCCCGACGAACGGCAGCGCCTGCTGGTCCTCGTGGAAGCCGGGTCCTTCGCCGATGAAGACGATGTCCGCGTTCGGATTGCCATCGCCCGGCACGGCGTGTGTGCGTGTCTGCGAGAGCGCGCACTGCGGGCAGCCCGAGATCTGCTCGCCCAGCTCGCGCAAGGCGATCGCCTGGTCATCCATGACTAGCTAGCCTCTCCTTCCTGAGCCGGCGTCCGCGACCCTCGCCATGCCGCGTGCACCGTCGTCGCCCCCAGATACAACATCACCACCGCAAAGATGCGACGCAGGACGTCGGCGTGCAGCGCATCGGCCACGAACGCGGCGCTGAAGCCCGCAACGACGGCCACCGGCGCAACCAGCACCACCGTCGGGATATCGATGTTCTCGCGCCGGTAGTTCGCTACGCTCCCGACGATCGCCGTTGCGATGATCGCCGCGAGCGAAGCGCCCTGCGCCAGCTTCTGGTCCTCGTCCAGCAGCAATACCATGCCCGGCACGTAGATCGCACCGCCGCCGATACCCAGCAGCCCCCCGGCGAACCCGCCGAGGAAGCCGATCACGATGGCGACGATGATCTCTCCCACGCGCTAGGTAATGAACATCCGGACGGCCACCGACATCAAAAACACGCCAAAGATCATGCGTAGGGGCCGTGGCGCTAGCCTCGCCATCGTCGTGACGCCCAGGTAGGCGCCGGATGCGCCTCCAATCGCCAGCCAGAGAGCGAGGTCCCAATCAACGTTCTCCGTCCGCCAGTACCCGGCGAGCCCCGCCGTCGCGACGAACGTCACGATGGCGAGCGACGTACCATGGGCCAGGTGCTGTGGCAGTCGAAGGAGCGATGTCAGCAGCGGCACCATGATCGCGCCGCCGCCCACCCCGGTGAGGCCGCTGAAGAAGCCGCCCGTGAGACCAGTAAAGAACGATCTGCTTCTGCGCGACTCCAGTTGCGAACCTCGCCATCTTTGCAGCGATGATAGCACGGGCCCTGATGCCGGTCAAAATTAGGCCATCCTCCGCGGGTTGAAACCGGCGGCTACTGCCGGGGTGGGGAGGGCCAGACTGCGAGATTCATCCCGCAGACGCCCCCGATCAGCGCGCGATGACCGGGTTGCCCTCGACGAGCTTCGCCAGCACGATGCCCAGGAAGTAGAGGACGATGATCGGGCCCGCGACGAGCGATTGCGTCACGGGGTCGATCGATGGCGTCACGATCGCGGCGACGACGAACGCGACGATGATCGAGTAGCGCCACCAGCCCAGCAGCTTGCGGGACGTCACCACGCCCATCTTCGCCAGACCCATCACGATGAGCGGCAGCTCGAACACCAGGCCGGTGACCAGGATCAGCCGCGTCGCGAAGTCGATGTAGCTCTGGATCTTGATCAGCGGCTCGACGTCCGGGGTGATGCCGCCCGGGGCGTCGACGAGGAACTTGAGCGCCGGTGGCAGCTCGATGTAGTACGCGAACGCCGCACCCGCGAAGAACATCAGTGTCGCGCCGAGGACAACAGGATAGAGCCAGCGCCGTTCGCTAGCGGTCAGGCCGGGTCCGACGAACGCAAGGAGCTGGTAGACGAGCACCGGCATGGAGATGCCGATGCCGAGCAGGAGCGAGACCTTGAAGTAGGACGTCCAGTACTCGAGCGGCTCGGTGAAGATCAGCTGGAAGTTCTCGACCTCGTCGCGGCCCGGCTCCGCCAGGAAGTCGATGAAGATGCCGGTAAGCGGGTAGAACGAGACGGCCACGCCCACCACCAGCGCGCCCGCGGCCACCATCAGCCGGTAACGCAGCTCCTGAAGGTGCTCCAGGATCGTCCCGACCCGGCCCTCCTCGTCGGGTTCCGGTGTCGCTGCGGGCGGTTCTCGTGGGGGCGCCTGGGCGGCCATGGGGGGTTAGCTCTGTCGGGACGGCGCCTCGTCCGCGGCGGCCTCCGCTTCCTTCAGCACGCGTCGCGCGTCTTCGTCGGCGGCCTTCAGCTCCTGGGATACGCCGCGCGCGGTCTCATTCAACCCCTCGCCGACCTCCTTCCACTCGCCCTTCATCTCATCGTACTCCTTCTCGAGGTCGGACATCGTTTCGTTGAAGTCCTTGGTGACCTGCGCGGTATAGCGCCGGAAGGCGCGCATGAAGCGCGCCAGCTGCGCCGCCATCTCCGGCAACCGGCCCGGCCCGACGACGATCAGGATCAGGACGAGGATGACCAGCAGTTCGGGGAGGCCGATGCCGAGGAATTCCATCTGCTACAGGTGGCCGGCGGTGAGGAAGAGAACGCCGCGCCCACCCGGAGAGGCGGTGCGCGGCGGAGAAGGAGCTGAGCCTAGGCTGTCTCGTCCTCGATGCCCAGGTCCTTCAGGTAGTCGACGGCGTCCTGCACCGTCACGATCTTCTCGGCGTCCTCGTCCGTGATCTCCATGGTCTGACCGTCGTTGCTGAACTCCTCCTCCATCGACATGATCAACTCCACCAGGTCCAGCGAGTCGGCGTTGAGATCGTCGACGAATGATGCGTTGGGCACGACCTGATCTTCTTCGACGCCTAGCTGTTCGACGATGAGTCCGCGTACCCGTTCAAAGACCGATGCCACCTGTTCACCCCCTTCCCGCGGTTGACGTGTCTGGTTGTCGTTCCTCGCGCTGCCTCGCGATGGTCCCGAGG
>JBBDNH010000240.1:0-16479 GCA_040877745.1 Dehalococcoidia bacterium | reverse complement strand
CTCGTACCTCGCCTCGACGACCATCTTGCCGTCGACATACGCCCGGATGTGTGAGCCCACAGCTTCGACGCGCACGTGCGTCGTCGCGCCGCCCCGGCTCCAGAAGTAGAGCGCAATGATCACAATGTTGACGGCGACGATCACCGAGACGGCGGTGAGGCGCCAGGAGAGGATGGGCCGCAGGCGCCTGAGCGCTGCCTGGAGCGCGTTAGGGCTGTGGGGCGGGGGCGCGGGTGTGCCCATGGAGAGCGGTCTCAGTCACCTCGCTGGGGGCGGCCGATGGCAACGTACGAGAAGCCCGCGCGAGTCACCTCGTCCGGGTCGAGCACGTTGCGCCCGTCGATTAGCACCCGGGTCTGCATCAGACCGCCGAGGCGATCGAGGTCCAGCTCCTTAAACTGGCTGTGGTCTGTAGCGACGATCAGCGCATGGCATCCCGCGACGGCGGCATACGCGTCACCGTGGAGCTGCGTCGGCGCTTCCAGTTGGCCGTCGGCCGTGCCATCGGCCATGGGGTCGTAGGCGTGGACGCGGACGCCCGCGTTCGACAGCAGCCGGATCACCGCCAGCGCCGGCGAGCTGCGAGCGTCGAACGTGTCGCCCTTGAAGCTGATACCGAGGACGGCGACGTCGAGCCCGATGACGTTGTCGAAGATCTCCTCGAGGTGGGCGAGGACGCGCTTTGGCTGGAGCTCATTGACGTGCGCGATCGCCTTCAGCAACTCCGGCTCGTGGCCGTGCGCTTCCGCCGTCGTGATCAGCGCGCTCAGGTCCTTTGGCAGGCAGCTGCCCCCGAAGCCGATGCCCGGGTCGAGGTACGCGTTTGGCCCGATGCGCCGATCGAGCGCCAGGGTCTCCGAAACCACGGAGACGTCGGCGCCGGTCCGCTCGCAGATGTTCGCGATCTCGTTGATGAAGCTGATGCTGGCGGCCAGGTACGCGTTCGCGGCGTACTTGGTCAGCTCCGCCGTCTCCAGGTCCGTGACGATGATCGGGCGTTCGATACCGTCGTACAGAGCCGCGGCTGCCTTGCCCGCGCGTTCGTCGGCGGCGCCGATGAGCACGCGGTCGGGCCTCGTGAAGTCCTCCACGGCGTGCCCCTCGCGCAGGAACTCCGGGTTCGAAACGACGTCGACCGGCGTGCCGGAGTGCTCCTTGCGGAAGTGACGCGCAAGCGCAGCGTTCGTGCCGACCGGCACGGTGCTTCGGGTGATCACCATCACGTCCGGTCGCAGCAACGGGCCGAGCGCGCGGACGGCGGTCCAGAGCGCCGAGAGATCGGCCTCGCCGGTTGCGGCCGCCGGCGTCTGCACGCACAGCATCACGGCATCGGCGTCCGCCATGCCCTCAGCGAGGACGGATGTGAACGAAAGGCGGCCGGCTTCCAGATTGCGGGCGATCGTGTCGTCCAGGTCCGGCTCGTAGAACGGCGCCTGACCCTGGCGAAGCGTCTCGACGCGGTCCTTGTCGACGTCGACGGCGCACACGGTGTGCCCAAGGTTCGCCAGGCAGGCAGCGGTGACCGCGCCCGACCAGCCCGCCCCCACGACGCACAGTCGCGAACTCATCGTCCGGCTCCGTGGAGCCCTTCAACGTCGAAGTCTGAGTTGTGCATGGTCGGCCTCCGCTCCTCCGCGCTAGGTTATTGTAGAGTAAGGCTAGTGATTAGTGCCACCGCCCTTCCCCTTACGGGCCAGTACCATCTCCCTCATGTAGGCAACGAGCGCTGGTAGCCAGTCGTTTCAGACACACCGAATCGCCCGTGGAAGGTCCCCGCCCGTATACTGGAGCCATCTTGGCGTCGAACGTGGTCCGACGATGGCGAGTACGACGAAATCCGTAGCTGAACCGCGATCGCGCGTTCGCACCGCGTTGGCCCGGTTTCGCGCCGGACGCGTAGCCTCCCGCCTCACACAACGGGCGTTCCTCGTCTACGGCCTGCTGGTTCTGATCGCCGCCGGCGCGGCGGTTCTCCGTACCTGGGACATCGCCAACAACCCGCCGGGGTTCTTCACCGACGAGGCGTCGCTGGGCTACAACGCCTACTCGATCCTCCATACCGGCAGGGACGAGCATGGCGAGCTCATGCCGCTCTTCTTCCGCGCCTTCGGCGAATACAAGCTGGCCTTCGAGGTCTACGCGGTCGTCCCCAGTATCGCGCTGCTCGGCATGACCGAGCTGGCTGTGCGGCTCCCGTCCGTGGTCCTGGGCGTCCTCGCCGTGATCGCGCTCTTCCTGTTCGTCCGCGAGCTGACACGAGACGACGTGGCCGCGCTGCTCTCGGCCGGGGTGCTCGCCATCCTGCCGTGGCACATCCACTACAACCGCACAGGCTTCGATAACATCTCCGGGCACGTCCTCTTCCTCGTGCTCGGCCTCTACTTCTTCGTCCTCGGCGTCAGGCGCCCCTGGTTCTGGCTGGCATCGTCGGCCGCGTTCGCGCTCTCGCTGTATACGTATCGCTCGGCGTGGGCGCTGCTGCCGGCGCTGCTGCTGCTCGTGGCGGTCGTCTATCGACAGGAGCTCCTCAAGCACTGGCGCGTCGCGGCTGTGTCGCTGCTGCTGCTCGGGCTGGCCGGCATCCCAATCCTCCAGCACACGCTCGCGGCGACCGGCGACCGGACGCAGGACCAGTGGATCTTCGCGCTCGACCTCGGCGCGTGGGACACCGTGACGCGCTTCGCGGCGCAGTACCGAGACCACTTCGAGAACGCCTTCCTGTTCGATGGGCGCGCCGAGCGCAACCTCCGCCACGTACTGCCCGGCCAGGGCTGGATCTACACGTGGCAGATCCCCTTCCTCGTCATCGGCGCGGCGTCGTTGCTCTGGCGTCCCAAGAAGGCGTCGTGGCTCATCCTCGGCTGCCTCGCCATCTTCCCGCTCGCCGCGGCGCTCAGCGTGAGCGGCCCGAGCAGCAATCGAGCCCTGTTCGGCGCGGCGGTCTTCTCCGTGCTCACGGCGCTCGGCCTGGCGTCGACGCTCCACCTGGTGCGCGGCGTCGCGCAGCGCTTCGGAGGGCGGGCGCTGGGCGTGGGACTGGCGGGGGTTGTGCTGGTGGGTACGATGATCTGGGCGTCGTTCCAGCTTGCTTCGTATCTGGATGCCTACCACGGCCGCTACCAGGAAGTCGCCGCCGAGTTCAACGGCTGGCAGTGGGGCGCCGGCGATGTGATCGACGCGTTCGTGTCAGTCGAAGACGAATACGACGAGCTGTACCTGGGCGGCGAGTTCAACGCCCCACAGATCTTCTTCAGCTTCTACGCCCCCGACGCCTGCGGCAACTGCACGCTCGGAACGTGGGACCGATACGACCCCGGACGGCGCCAGCTCTTTGCCCTATCGCCGAGGTACTTCGCCCAGGCCTACGAGTACGACGTTAAGCAGTTGCTCTACGACCCGGGGGCCAATCTCGCGTTCGTCATCGCCGAGATCATCGGCACTCGCCAGCATGCACCCGGCCTCGCCCCGAATCTGAACGTCGGGTCGCCGACCCGGTCACTTGCGGAGCTCGATCGCGCCATCGAGGCTGACCGCACTGCCGAGGTGTTCGCCGAGCGCGGGCTCCTGCACCTGAACGAAGGGCGCTACGAGCCTGCGATCCAGGACCTCTCTCGCGCCATCACGCTCGATGGCAGCCTCGCCTCCGCCTACGTCAATCGCGGGAACGCGCTGTGGAGCCGCGACGAGTTCGCCGGCGCCATCGCCGACTATACGAGCGCGATCGAGCTCGACCCGGGGCTCTTCCCGGGCCTCTACAATCGCGGCAACGCCTACGCGACGTTCGGCGACGGCGGACGCGCGGTCCGCGACTACGGCGAGGCTCTGAAGCTGGAGCCGAATCACGCCAGGGGCCGCAACAACCTGGCGGCGGTCTTCATGCAGCGCGGCGACTTCCAGCGCGCCCTGGACGAGAGCGAGCTCGCCCTACAGCGCGATCCCGGGATGGCGCTGGCGTACGCCAACAGAGGCGAGGCCCGGTGGCGTCTCACCGCGACAACGGAGCAGGTGTTTGCCGTCGGCCAGGCCCTGGACGACTTCGACCGCGCGATCGAACTCGATCCGGCGCTCGCGCTCGCCTACGCCCGGCGCGGCGAGGTCGTCCTGGTCGCGAACGCGGCTCCGGCGCGCGCCATCGCCGACTTCAGCCAGGCAATCGAGCTGGAACCTGAGAGCGCGGCTGGCTACAGCGGCCGCGGCTTCGCGTACGTGGTGATGGGCGACCACGCTCAGGCTGCGGCCGACCTCGATCGGGCGAAGGACCTCGATCGCGACGACGCCAGCGCGCTGCTCCGTCGCGCCGTGGCGTACCTGCGGCTGGGCGACGTGGACGTCGCGATCCGCGATCTCCGTCAGGCTGTGCGGCTTGATCAAGGATTCGAGGCGACAGCGCCCGAGTGGAGGGTGCCTGCCTGGAGCATCGCTGGCCGCGCGTTGGAACTCCAGGAGCTTGAGGGCGCCTCGCTGGATGCGAGTCAGGACGCCAGAGACCGGCTGCGGCCCCTGCTGCGCTATCTGCGCAGCCGAACGTAGGCCGCTAAGGCCCGCGCAGGCAGTACAAGTTCGCCCGTTGGGCCAGCGCTGCGTCGGTGGGCGTGCACGTCTCGCCGGCAGTGACCTCCCCCTCGAACGCGGAGTAGATCGTGAACGTCAGGCCGTTGGACGAATACCAGTAGCCATAGCGCCCGGGGTCGCCCAGCGGGTCGATGAAGATGTCCAGCCCGAGCTCGTCCTGCAGGACGCAGAGCGCGTCGAGGTCGACGTAGACGCATGCGGTCTGGACGTTGTCCGCCGTGTCCGGGAACCGGCCCGTCCTCTCGCCGTATTCGGTCAGCGCGGCGCCGATGGTCGCCAGCGCTTCGCGGCGCTGGTCGTCGCGCTCCTCGCCGCCGGTCGCGACGAACACCGCATCGGTCTGCGCTCCTTCACCGCCGCCCGGCGGCACCAGGAGCACGTACGCGATCACGTTCTGCGTGTCGTCCGGGTAGTAGATCTCTTCCATGGTGGCCGCCGGGAAGCGTTCTTGGAGCGCGGCGACCACGTCGTCGTTCCCCGCCTCGATGATGAACGCCGTCCCGACGTTCTCGGCGGGCGGCTTGCCCAGCAGGTCGCTCGCGTTGTTCGTGTACTCGTACCGCGGCTGGAAGGGATCGCCCTCGCCCTGATAGCTGATGTACGTCAGGGCGTCGCGCGGCCAGTTGCCCGCCGCCGCGAAGATCTGATACTCCCCGGGCAGGTCGTGCATGTATCGGCCGACCCTGGTCGTCTCCGGGTAGAAGCCCCACTGGTCGCGGCGGTCCGGCCCCAGGTAGCTATCGAACGTGGTGTAGCCCGTGTAGAGCAGCACGCCCACGAGGCCGATCGACAACAACTCTCGATAGCGCGGGTAGGAGGCCTCCAGCCAGCGCCACGACTCGTACAGGAAGATCGCAGCGAGCGCCGTTGTCGGGATGATGGTACCGATGCCGCGGTTGCCGTTCGGCTTGCTGGCGATGCCCACCAGCAGCATCAGCACAATCATGATCATGAGCAGGAAGTACTGCCGGTGCCGGATCCTCGTGATCCCGTACACGAGCCCGAGCGTGAAGAAGACCGACACAGGCAGGTCGAGCAGCGGCTCCCGCACGAAGAAGTCGTCGCCGTTCGCGCTGAAGTTGAACATCAGTAGCGCGTTCTTGATGTTCGTCCAGAGCGGCTCCCAGCTCCCTGCTTCGTCGATCTGGTTGCCGATCCAGAGGAAGTTGCCCCGTCCGGTGAAGTCGTGCCAGTTGTTCAGCGCGTACCAGCCCAGCGGCGCGAACGCGATCACGAAGCCCACCACCACCAGCGCCAGATGCCGGTACTGTCGCAGCAACAGCGACGGATCGCGGACGATCTCGTAGAGCAGGTAGACGCCCGCGACGATCGGAATGATGCGGCCCGCGTCGTAGCTGTTCAAGCTCAGCCCTAGCGCGATACCCGCCAGGAAGAAGTCGCGCATCTTGCGCTCCTGCACCGCCTTCAGCAAGAAGTAGAAGACCAGCGCCGCGAAGAGCGGTACCAGGATCATCCGCCAGCCTGTCTTGCTCATCGTCATGTGCCAGCCGGAAACCGAGAGCAAGAACGTCGCGATCATCGCGAAGCGCGTATCGAAGAGCCGGCGCGCGAAGAAGTAGAAGACGCCCAGCGTCAGGATCCCCACCGTCACACCGGCGAGTTGGATCGCCAGCTGTGTCGGCCCAACGATCCACTGGTACGTCGCGATGATCTGGTGAAACAGCGTCTCGCGGCCCCAGGCCTCGGGGACATACGGGTGCGTGAAGAAATCGACCACGGGTGTCGTGCGCAGGGCGTGCAGCCCGTTCCACGCCGCGTCGTGGTTGAGGCCCGGCGGGATATCGCCCAGCCGGTAGAAGCGGAACAGCACGCCGACGCCCACCACCCCTGAGAAGAGCAGTGCCTCGTTCAGCCACGGGATCGCCGCCGTCCAGGGCATGACGGGCGCGACCGGCGCGGCGAAGCTGTCCGCCGTCGCGGCGCCCGCTATGCCGTTGCGTTCGTCCTTCGCCAGATACGTCGCCTGCACGAGGCCGATCAGGAAGATGCAGATCGCGACGGCCCACAGGATCAGTCCCTGCGATTCATCGCGCTGGTCGACGAGCTGCCGCTGCGCGAACACGCCGATCGCGATAGACACGGCGACCGAGCCGACGACTACCAGCTTGCTCAGCGCGATCCTGCTGATCGCGAATGTATCGCCTTCGGTCGTCGATCCGAGGATGGTCCTGAGGTTCATACGTTCGTGAAGCGTACTCCGTTCGCGGCTCGATTAACAGAACGAGCGCGCGCGCCCATAGTAACACGATCCTAGCTTCCAGCCATCCTTCCGCGGCCGTTCAGAACGCCCGCCAACTGCCGATATTGGCATGGTGGGTCTGTTGTTGTTGACAAGTGTTCTCTGTTGCCCTAGTATGCAACTGCAACCAGTTGCAGGAGACATCGTATGAGCTGCGAGAAGGAAACCGTTCAGGTCCTGCGCGAGACGGGCCATAAGGCCACGCCTCAGCGCCTCATGATTCTCGGCTCCCTGCGCCACGCCGACGGTCACCTCACCGCGGGCGAGATTTTCGACCAGATGCGTGTCGAATACCCATACGTCGACATCTCGACCGTCTACCGCACGCTCGCCGTGCTGAAGGACCTGCGCCTCGTTTCCGAGACCGACATGGGCACCGGCGATACGACCTACGAGTGGGTGCGCGAGCACCGGCTTCACCACCACCTGATCTGCCGGAACTGCGACGCTGTGACGTCGCTCGACCACAAGTACCTCGAGGACCTGGGGGCGGAGATCATGGCCGAGACGAGCTTCAAGCCGGACCTCGACCACTTCGCGATCTTCGGCCTCTGCGCGACGTGCCGGGAGTCCTATGACAACGATAGCGACAACGGCTCCTCGAACGGCCCCGGAGGAGCGGCCTAGCCATGGATGTCGCACTCCTTACGTTCGGGCTCGGTGGAGCGGTCGGCGTGTTCGGCGCGGCGTTCGCGCTCGGGATGCGCCACGGCATCGATTGGGACCACATCGCGGCCATCACCGACATCACGAGCACGACCACGGCCGGCGAGGATCGCGAGCAGTCCGGCGAAGAATGGCTGACGAACGAGCCCGGCGTCCTGCTCACCGACGAGAGCGACCACCTGGCGAGAGAGCTGGCGCGCCGCCGGCCGATCGCAGGTGGGGCCGCGGCCGGTGTTCTGGCGCCCGCAACGCAGATCGGCCGGATCGCGGGCCGGGCGTTCTCGGCCAGCCAGCGGCGCGCGATCTTCCTCGCCAGTCTGTACGCGATAGGCCACGGAACCGTCGTGACGATCCTCGGCCTGATCGCCATCCTCGCTGCGGGCTTCCTGCCTGCTTGGATCGACCCGCTCATGGAGCGTGTCGTCGGCGTCACGCTGGTGCTGCTTGCCGCGTACCTCTACTACTCGCTCTATCGCTACTTCCGTGGCGAGGGCGAGTTCCGCATCCGCAGCCGCTGGATGCTGATCTTCGCGGGCGTCCGCAATGCCTGGCACTGGATGTGGGGGCGCGTCGCCCAGCATGACCACCCGCACGTGCAGGGATCGGACCAGTACGGCGCCAAGACCGCGTACTCGATTGGGCTGATCCACGGCATCGGCGCCGAAACAGGGACCCAGGTCCTGATCATCGCCACAGCCGTCGGCGCCGGCACGAAGCTGATGGGCATCACCGCGCTGCTCTTCTTCGTCGCCGGGCTGCTCGTGTCCAACACGTTCGTCACGGTCGCGACGGCGGCCGGCTTCGTGTCGGCTCGCAAGCGGCAGTACGTCTACGTGGTGGCCGGTGTCCTGGCGGCGACGTTCAGCCTGGCCATCGGCTTCATCTTCCTGGCCCAGGCCGGTGGCGTGCTTCCGGACCTCGGCCAGTACTTCCGCTGGCTCGGCGGGCCGGACGCCTAGCGTTCGCCCGATAGCTTACTCCACCGGCCGCAGGTCCTCGCGCGCGGCAACCAGCCGCGTGCCTTCGTCCGCCCAAACGAGCAGCGGCGGCAGCACGATCAGCGTGCTGAAGAGCGCGATGCCCACGTTCAGCGCCGTCACGACGCCGAACGTCTGGAGCAACGGCAGGCCGGAGAACGCCAGCACGCCGAAGCCCCCGATCGTTGTCAGCCCGGACGCCGTGATCGCGCGCCCGATGCGCAGCGATGCGACGTTGACCGCCTCCCGCGGCGAGCTGCCGCGCTCGCGCTCCTCGAAGTAGCGCGCCATGATCAGCACCGAGAACTCGGTGCAGGTGGCGATGATCAGCGGCCCGGACACCGCGGTGAGCGGATTGAGCTCGATGCGCAGCAGATAGATCGCCGCGGACGAGCCGCCGACTGCGATCAGCACCGGCAGTATCGGCAGCACCGTCTTCACCAGGTTGCGATACGAGATCGCCAGCCACACGAGCACCCCGCCGAGCGCGACGTAGATCATCAGGCCGCGGTTCGCGCTCAGCGCGTCGACGGCTTCGATGCCGATCACCGCCAGCCCGGACGGCGTCGCGGTGATCCCGGGAGGCGCCGCGAGGTCGACCTCCATCTCGTCCAGCAGCTCACGGCGTTCCCCGAGCGAGATCGCGCCGATCGCGAAGATGATGTGCGCGCTCTTGCGGTCGTCGCTGATAAACGTGTTCGTGACCGACTCCGGCGCGATCGCGAGCACGGCCTCCACGTCCTGCGCGGTCGGCGGTCCGCCGATGATGCGCTCGACGATCGTCGCGACGCTCTCGACGCGCATCAGCTCCGCCGGGTGCTGTTCGACCTGCTTCTTGCCGAACTCGCCGATCCAGTCGAGCGTCTCCTGGTCTGTGACATCGCCCGCTTCCACCATGATCCCCATCTGGCTCGACGATCCGGCCGTGTCGCGGATCGTGTAGAGGTCCCGCAGCACAGGACTGTCCTGCGGCACGAAGCGCTCCGGGTCGGTCTGCACGTCGATCTGCCGGTCGGCGAGCAGCCCGATGAAGATGAACGCCACGCCGAGCGCGACGACCGGCAGCAGCCGCCCGTCCGCCGACGACGTCAGCGCGCGCACCAGCCGCTCCACCTCCATGCGTCGCGGCGGCGTCGCCTCAGGCGCCGGGTTGCGGTTGCGATCGCGCATGTACAGCACGCTCGCAGGGATGATCACGCCGGCGACGGCGAGGATGATGATCCCGACGGCGAGCATCGAGCCGAAGTCGCGGATCATCGGCACGCGCGAGATGTGCAGCGCCAGGAAGCCGACCGTGGCCGCGAGCACCGCGATCGCAAGCGCGGGCGCCAGGTGCCGCAGGGCGGACTCCAACCCGGCCACCGGATTGCCCGTGCGCTCGGTCTCCTCCTCGAACCGGCTGTGCATCTGGATGGCGAAGTCCATCCCCAGTCCGATCAAGATCGGCAGGCCGGAGATCGTGACCATCGTGAGCGAGATGCCCAGGTAGCCCATCAGCCCGAACGCCCACACGCTCCCGACGACCACCACGGCGAGTGACAGCAGCCGCCAGCGCGCGCGGAAGACCAGGAACAGCACCACAGCCATGATCACGCTCGCGAGCACGCCCATGATCATCATGCTCTCGCGCATCGTGTCGTTGATCTCCTTGAGCAGGATCGGCGGGCCCGTCGGCAGTACCTCCAGCCCCTGGAACGAGCGCGCGTTCACCATATCGACCGCCGTCTCCGCAGCTTCGCCCTGCTCGTCGATCGTCATGTTGCCGTTCAGCCGTACCACCATCAGCGCGTGCTGCGCGTCGGGGAAGATGCCCTCGAACTCCGGCCGGATCGCGCCCGCTTCGTCGAAGATCAGGAACTCGACGAACGCCGGGTTGTCGAGCGATTGCTCGCCCGCCGCCGCGAGCCGCGTAGCGTCGGCCGCGTTGCGCTCGGCGAACGCGTCGACCGCCTGCTGCGACGCCTCCTGGGCGGCGAGCTCCTGCGCGGCCTCGGTCGCGCCGGCCGCAGCGGCCGCCGCGCGCGCGTCCTCGGCCGCGCGCTCCTGCTGCCAGGCGAGCGCGCCCGGCGCCAGCTCCGCGGCGACGGGGATCTGCTCCTGCGCGAAGCTGAGCAGCGAGAGTGGCCCGAACACGGAGTGGTAGAGCCCGCTGTCGTTCAGCTCCTGCTCCAGCGTGGCCAGCTCGCCGACGTTTGGTGGCTGGAACAGCGTACGGATGTCGTCCGCCGTGAAGAGTACAAGCACAGGCTCGCCGCCGAACTGCCGCTCGTAGCGTACGTTGTCGCGATAGGTCTGCGAGCCGGCGGGGACGATCGTGTCCTGGCTCGTCTTGAACTCGAGGCGCGGGATGCCCAGGGCCAGCGCAACGGTCGCAGCCGCCGCCAGCGCCAGCACCAGGATGTGCCGGCGGCGGATCAGGTCGGCGCAGGCCTTCCAGAAGTTCATCGTGGAGCTGGTAGCGGACGATGCCGGCAACCGCGGGGACTCTCCTCGGCCCTAGGATACCACGCTTTCCGAGGTGGTCAATGGCCTCGCGCCTCGGCGCCCGCTTGGCCGCACTGGCGGAGATCGTGTATGCTCCTGTTTCGAGAGGAGAGGGAGGTTGTTTCATGACACAGTCCGGCACGTCCATCGCTGACGAGGTTGACCGCCTGATCGAGGCGCGCAGCCTGCTGACGCACCCCTTCTACCAGGCATGGCAGCGCGGCGAGCTCACGCTCGAGGCGCTGCGCGACTACGCGGGTCAGTACTACCACCACGTCCTCGCGTTCCCGCAGTACGTGAGCGCCGCCCACGCAAGCTGCCCGGATCAGGCCGACCGGCAGGAGGTGCTGGAGAACCTGATCGAGGAGGAGCGCGGCGAGGAGAACCACCCCGAGCTCTGGCTCCGCTTCGGCGAAGCGCTCGGCCTCTCCCGCGACGCGATCATCGGCAGCGAGGTCCGCCCGCAGACGAAGGACCTCGTGGAGACGTTCCGCGATGTGACGAGGAACGGCTCGTTTGCCCAGGCGGCGACGGCGCTCTACTGCTACGAGTCCCAGGTCCCGGAGGTCGCCAAGACGAAGATCGCCGGTCTGCGCCAGTTCTACGGCGTCGACGACGAGCGCGGCCTGCAGTTCTTCACTGTCCACATCGGCGCGGACGAGTGGCACGCCGAGGTCGGGCGCAACTTCATCGAACGGTACGGCAGCGAGCCTGAGGAGCAGGACGCCGTCCTCGACACGGCCAAGCGCAGCCTGGACGCACTCTGGTCCTTCCTGGACGGCGTCTACGATGCCTCGGTCGCGTCGGAGGCGGCTGGGTGAGCCGCGGGCAGGAGCTGCTCTTCCTCGGGTCAGGCAACGCGTTCGCTTCGGGGCGATACTGGAGTAGCTTTCTCCTCAACGGCCGCTTCTTGTTCGACGCGTCTCCCATCGCGCTGCCGCACCTTAAACAGAGCGGCATCGCACCGCAGGACGTCGACGCCGTGTTCATCAGTCACTTCCACGCCGACCACTTCTTCGGCCTGCCGTTCCTCCTGCTGGAGTACGCGCATCAGGGCCGCGACAAGCCGTTCACCATGCTCGGCCCGCCGGGCATCGAGCAGCGCATGGCCATGGTCGTCGAGGCCGGCTATCCCCATCTGCTGGAAACGCCGATCTCGTACGACGAGACCTACGTCGATCTGCGCGATGGCCTGCAGGGTGAGGTGGCCGGGCTCAAGTACCTTGCGCGCTCTGTATTGCACGTGGACGACTTCCCCTGCTTCGGCTTCCGTGTGGAGTTGGACGGCCAGGTCGTCGCCTACTCAGGCGATAGCATGATGTGCGACGCATTGTTCGAGCTTGGGGACGGCGCGGACACGTTCGTCGTTGAGTGCTCGTGCTGGGAAGCGGGGTGCGGGCCGCATATGGGGCCGGACGAGGTACGAGAGCTGCGCAAGAAGTTGGGGCCGAAGCCGCGCTTCATCCTGACGCACCTCGATGCCGGCGAGCACGACCTCGGCATCGAGAACACGGTCGTGGCACAAGACTTCGCCCGCTACTCGCTATAGCGTGTCTTCAGCGCGACTTGCGAACGCTTCGCGATCTGTGATTAGCTAACAGTAGTATCCTGGTGGTCCTAAGGCAGGGCGAGCGGGGGCTCTCCCAGGACAGAGTCGAGCACTAGTCCCGATTGGGGGCGCTATGAGCGACCTGCTACCATTCGGATTCGACTCCATCTCGGCGGCCCGGTGGCCACTCATCGGCCTGGGTTGCCTCGCGTTCGTCCTCCTACACTGGTCTCGCGACGGCTCGAAGACGACGGTGCTGCAGCTCCTTGGCGAGGTGCTCATCGTCGTTCCAGCCTACTTCGCCTACTTCCTGGTGCGCGGCTTCGTGGAAGCGCGCGAGGCGGACGCCTTCCACCGCGCCGTCGACATCATCGAGCTGGAGCAGACGCTCGGCATCTTCTGGGAGCCGGGCCTGCAACAGCACATCCTGCGCTCCGACTGGATCGTCAACGTCGCGAACTGGACCTACATCTGGGGCCACTGGCCGGTGATCGTTTTCGCGGCCATCTGGCTCTTCATGCTCCACCGCGAGTCGTACCCGGTGTATCGCAACGCGTTCATCATTTCGGGGGCCATCGGGCTGATCATCTTCACCATGCTGCCGACGGCGCCGCCGCGCTTCATGGACGCCTGGGGCTTCGTCGATACGGTGACCGAACGGTCGCAGGCGTATCGCGTGCTGCAGCCGCCGGCGTTCGTCAACCAGTACGCCGCCATGCCCAGCTTGCACTTCGGCTGGAACTTACTCGTGGGCATCGCCATCGTGCGCAATGGCACCAGCCCGCTTGTGAAGGCGTTCGGCGTGGTCCTGCCCATCGTCATGTTCGCCAGCATCGTGGTTACCGCGAACCACTACATCATCGATGGACTGGCGGGCGGTACCCTGGCGCTGCTCGGTCTCCTCATGGCGATCATGCTCAACCAGAGGTTGGAGCGCATCAGGAGCTCCTCCGGCGGGCTCGCGTTCGCAGGCGGACCCGGCATGGCCTCGTCGTCGCTCGGGGAGCGCTTCAAGGACGAGGCGAGCCGGTTTATCCCTCGCCGGCGTCCACCAGCGAGCTGATCGCCTCCGCCGCCGCCAGCAGCAGGGCCGTCCGAGGCTGGACGTTGGCCGCCACCTGTCGCGGCTCCCACGGATTCCAGCGTCCCGGATGGCCGTAGTCGGTCTGCTCCAGCAGCGCAGATCCCCCCGGCAGCTCGAACTCCAGCGAGCGCCGGATCATCGCATGCGGCGTGCCGTGCGACGCGTCGTGCGGCGGCAGGTGTTCTTCTCGATAGCGGACCGAAGCTTCGTTTGCAGGCATAGCGACCTCCTTGTTCGGCAGGCACATCGTGCCGCGGACGCGAGGGTGGCGCAAGCGAGGGTTGCTGCAAGGCCAGTTTGTGGATTGCTAGTCCGCGGGTTGAAACCCGCGGCTTGTGGTTCTATTCGCGAAGCTGCCGGATTGATCCGGCAGACGTGGAAGCACACGATAGCGGATCCCGGCTTCTGACATGGCGAGACCCTCAGTCGTTCCCCCTCGGTGCCCCGGCGCTAGCGGACGGCTCTCGACTAACACTCGCACTGTCATCGGCGCGCACTTTAGCTCCTTCCTCAAGCCGGGCCTTCCGCGCCTGGAGTTGCTTAGGCAGAATATACACGTAACGAAAGAACCACTTCGCGAACTCTACGATCTCCTGTGCATCCGTTTCGTTATTCCACTTCCTCTCCTCTTGACGCTTTTCAGCACCATGGCGTCCAAGGTTCGCCGCTAACCGGCCGGTGTGCGCCCACTCGCTCAGTTGCACAGTAATCTGGTTCGTGGCCGCCAAGTTCTCCAGTCGTTCGAAAAGAGAGTCACCTTCTGCCTTTAGATTTGCTGTTGCCTCGTCCAGAGCACGGCTGCATAGGATCACGCAGCCATCCCAGATGCCCTCGTTTAGAGACTTGAGAGCTTGACGAAAGGCGTTGGCCACGTCGGATGGCAGCAGTTCGTCGGGCTCCTCTTCAAGGGGCGGGAAAATCTCGATCTCCGTGCCCTCTCGGTCAAACACAACCGCGACAACGCGATGACACTCCTCGTTGCGGCACCTATCGAACCGAACGCTCACGTCGTTAGACCCAAATGAGAGCGTTCCCAGGTTGCCCCCATCCAGCGAGGCGGTCAGCCTGTCGTACGTTGATAGGGCCTTGCAGTGTGGACATCTCCTAGCTGGCATGACCTTGCCTCCTCGCTTGCTTGCTCAACCCAGTTTACTACTTGTGGCGCGGAGACCATCCGTCCCTTGATGACTGTTCGTTTGTATTTGCACACCCACTGCTGTTAGAATCGCACTGACATTGTGAAACTCTTCGCGTAGCACCTCGGGGAGGCGACGATGTACGGATTGGGCATGCTGAAGGGCATGATGATCACCTTCAAGCACATCTTCAAGCCCACGTTCACCGTGCAGTACCCGGAGGAAGTGCGCCCCATCCCGGTCCGCGCGCGCACCAACCTCGTCTGGTTCGAGGAGCGCTGCACCGGCTGCTCCACCTGCGCGCAGGCCTGCCCCGACGGCTGTATTCTCGTCGCCACGTCGCCCGCGGAGGACGGCGCCCTCAACATCGACCGCTACGAGATCGACTTCCGCATCTGCATGTACTGCGGCCTCTGCACCGAGGCCTGCCCGTACCAGGCCATCCAGGCCGGCGGCACCTGGAAGGACGCCGTCACCGACTTCGACGCCATGTACCGCGACAAGCGCGCGCTCACCGAGTTCGCTCACAAGTTCCTAAAAGAGAGCGACTACACCTACCCGCACGGCCAGCGCGCCCCCGAGGATGTGATCGAGCTCATCGAGCGCGAGGCCTAGACCGTGGCGCAGCTCACCATCGACGGCCAGGCGATCGAAGCGCCGGACGGCGCGCCTCTCGTCGAAGTCCTGAAGCGCAACGGCTTCTACGTCTCCAATCTCTGCTACCTCGACGGCCTGCCGCCGTACGCCGGCTGCCGCACCTGCCTCGTCGAGATCGAGGGCGCGCGCGGCCTCCAGCTCTCGTGTACGACGACGGTCCGCGACGAGATGGTCGTCCGCTCGGCCACGCCCGAGGTCAAGCAAGCGCGCCAGTACGTCCTCTCGATCATCAACGCCAACCACTCCGACCGCTGCCTCACCTGCCACCGGCGAGTGAAGTGCATGCCCGGCGACATCTGCCTGCGCGACGATGTCGTGACGCATCGCTGCCTGACCTGCTCCAAGAACTATCGCTGCGAGCTCCAGACGACGAACGACATCCTCGACATGGGCGAGGACAACATCGAGCCGTGGGAGGGCGAGGAGCGCACGTACTACCTGCACCAGCAGCCCGAGCCCGACCGCGCGAACCCGTTCTTCGAGTTCGACCCGCAGATGTGCATCATCTGCACGCGCTGCGTCCGCGCCTGCGACGACCTGCGCCACACGCGCGCGATCACGCTCGCCGGACGCGGTTTCTCGACGCGCATCGCGTTCGGCGCCGGCGGCCAGATCCAGGAGTCGAGCTGCGACTTCTGCGGCTCCTGCGTCGACGTCTGCCCGACCGCGACGCTGATGGAAAAGCCGAACAAGTGGCAGGCGCGCACGGAGGACTGGGTCTCGACCGTCTGCAACTCGTGCAGCGTTGGCTGCACGATCAGCGTCGGCCATCGTGAGGGCAAGGCGGTCATCGTCAAGCCCGACACGCTCAATCCGTTCAGCGACGACCAGATCTGCGTGCGGGGCCGCTTCCACTACGATGCTGTCAAGCCAAAGGACCGTCTCGATCAGCACCAGATACGCCGCCGCGTGAACCTCGCGCCGGCTTCCTACGAAGAAGCGCTCGACGTCGCCGTCGACCGTCTGGCCGACGTCCACAAGAAGCACGGTGGCGCGGCGATCGCTTTCCTCGGCTCGCCCTTCGCGACCAACGAGGAGAACTTCCTCGTGCAGCGCCTCGCCCGAGACGTCGTCGGCACGCCGCACATCGACTT
>JBBDNH010000239.1:0-3006 GCA_040877745.1 Dehalococcoidia bacterium | reverse complement strand
CGAGCGCCACCTCGAAGTCGGACCGCGAGCCCGGACGGCCGTAGGTGATCCCGCCGGCCAGCGTGACCTCCTTCAGCACCGCCAGAGTCGCGTTCAGGCTCGCGGGCCCTGTGAAGATGCCGAGCACCGAGACGCGCCCGCCCGGCCGCACGAGCCGCACGGCCTGCGAGATCGTGTCTGCGTGCCCGCCGACCGTCTCGACGACGACCTCGGGCGCGCGTCCTCCGAACGCGGCGACGAGCTCCTGTTCCGCGTTCTCGCCCGCATCGACAGCCGCGCTTGCGCCGAGCGCGCGAGCCGCCTCGGCCTGGTGCGGATGCCTCGCTGTGATGAACACGTCCGAGGCGCCCATCGCCCGCGCCGCGACCAGCGCCACCAGCCCGATCGTGCCTGAACCGAGCACCAGCACGCGTTCGCCGATCGAGAGTCCAACCTGGCGCAGGCCGTGCACCGCCACCGCCAGCGGCTCGACCAGCGCGCCGGCCTCGAAGTCGACGCCGTCCGGCAGCGGATGGACGATGTACGAGGGCACGTGGATGTACTCGGCGAACGCGCCCGGCGCCTGCGTGCCGATGAAGCGTCGCTCAGGGCAGAGCTGGTACTGACCCGTCCGGCAGAAGTCGCACTCGCGGCACACCTCGACCGGCTCGATCGCCACGGCCTGCCCCGGAACAAGGCCGGTCACGCCTTGAGCAACCTCCGCGATCTCGCCCGAGATCTCGTGGCCCAGTCGCATGCCCGGCGCGGACGGGAACTCGCCCTTGTAGAAGTGCAGGTCGCTGCCGCAGATGCCGCAGTTGCGCACGCGCACCAGCACGTGGCCCGGCTCCAGCTCGGGCACGTCCACGTCCTGCACCTGGAACTGCTTTGGTCCCGAGACGACCGCGGCTCGCATCTTCGGCATGCGTAGCTCCTCTCCCTGAGACGCGTCTGACCCGCATTCGCTATGATGGCCGCGATCATGCGCGCCGTCAACCAACCGGAGAGCTGGTGGGGCTGGCACGGCTGGAACCAGCCCGAGCCGCTGTCGATCGTCGAGATCATGCAGGCCGGCACGCTCTCGCCGCGCATGGCGGCCATGTTCTGGCTCGGTCTGGAGCGCGGCGCGTCGTTCATCTTCGCCGCCGACCCGCCCGGCGCCGGCAAGACGACCATTCTGACCGCGCTCCTCACGTTCGCGCATCCAGAGATGGCGGCCTACTTCACGCGCGGTTGGGGCGAGACGTTCGACCTGCCGCCGCCCGAGGACGGCCACCCGACCTACCTCATGGTGAACGAGATCAGCGATCACCTGCCGGTCTACTCCTGGGGCCCCTACGTCGTGCGCATCTTCGAGCTGCTCTCCGAGGGCTACTCGCTCTGTTCGACGCTGCACGCCGACACGATCGAGGGTGTGCTCGAGCAGCTCGCCGAGGACGTCGGTGTGGCGAGCGAGCACCTGTCGCGGCTCACGTTCGTCGCCCCGCTCGCGATCATCCATCGCGAGGCCGGCACGCTGCGTCGCGTGCTCGACGTCGGGCTGGTGGAGGGCGGTGGAGCAGTGCGACGTCTGGCCACGTGGGACGATAAGGCCGACTCGTTTGCGGTGCTCGAAGACGAGGACGCGCGCGCCGCCCTGGCAGAGCGCCTCGGCATGGACGTGAACGCGCTCGACGCAGACCTCGCGGCCAGGGAGGCGTTCCTCGCGCGCCTGCTGGCGGACGGCGTGAGCGACATCCCCGGCGTCCAGGAGGCGCTCGACGCCTACCGCCGCCATGGTGCTGCGGCGTCATGATCGCGCCACGCAACCTCGGCCTCGCGCTCGCGCTCGCTCTAGTCGCGACGCTGCTGCTTGGGGCCGCGCCGTCGTCCGCGCAGGAGGTCGATGTCGCCGCGCTCGCCGCCAGCATCGACGAGCAACGGCTGCGCGACCACGTCGCCGCGATCGATGAGCCGCGCGGCGCGTTCTCGGAGCCGGAGCAGCTCCAGGCGACGGCGGACTACGTGCAGGATCAGCTCGAGGGCTTCGGCTTGCCGGTCACGCTGGAGCCGGTATCGTTCGCCGACGCGACGTTCCCCAACGTGATCGGCGTGCACGAAGGCGCGTTGTGCCCGGAGCGCGTGTTCGTCGTCGGGGCGCACTACGACTCGGTCGCGGACACGCCCGGCGCGGACGACGACGCGAGCGGCGTCGCGGGCATGCTCGAGATCGCACGGGCGCTGTCGGACACTCCCTTGCCGGCGACCGTCTGGTTCACCGGCTTCACGATGGAGGAGGCCGGGCTGGTCGGCAGCTTCAACATGGCCATGGACGCGGAGGCGGCGGGCACGGCCATCGTCGGGATGTACTCGCTGGAGATGATCGGCTACACGACGGACCAGGCTGATTTCGTCGCCGTCATCGGCAACGAGGCATCGATCCGGCTGACCGACGCCTACCGCCGGGCGCAGGAGGCCTACGTGCCGGCGCTGCCGAGCGTGATCCTGACGCTGCTCGGCAACGGCCAGGAGCAGCCCGACTCCCGGCGGAGCGACCACGCGCCGTTCTGGGACGCCGGCTACCAGGCGCTGCTGGTCACCGACACGGCGAACTTCCGCAATCCCAACTACCACGAGCCCTCGGACACGATCGAGACGCTCGACTTCACGTTCGCGACGAACGTGACGCGTGCGCTGCTCGCAACGACGGTCGAGTACCTGACCGCGGACGCCGACCGCGACGGCGAGCCGGACGCCTGCTCCGGCCCGCTCAGCGCGACGCCGACGCCAACCTCGCCCGCGACGCCTGCGCCGGCGGCCGCGCCGACGGCCGCGACTGCGACGCCGATGCAGCAGGCCCCGGATGCGCCCAGCGAGCTGCCGGACACAGGCCAGGGGCCGGAGGGCGACGGGCCGTTCGGGCCGCTGGCGCTGCTCGCGGCGGTTGCGGCGGCCCTGGGTGGCTGGCTGGCCTGGCGGAGGGCGTCAGGATAGGCGCCCCGGCCGGCAGGCGTTAGTCGCTGCCGGCGTCCGCGTCTCGTTCGGCCT
>JBBDNH010000238.1:0-3013 GCA_040877745.1 Dehalococcoidia bacterium | reverse complement strand
GCCGGGCTTCCTGCGCGCGCAGGTCTACGACATCTACACGCCGACCGGCTGGAAGCGCCGCTCGCAGCAGATCTCGACGCTCGACGCGAACCAGATCTCGAGCGTGGACGAGGACGTCGGCAACCGCAGGACGATCTCGATTGCCGTCACATCCGCCGGCCGCACAGGCGACAACGTCTTCAGCGTCGGCCAGCCTCGCCGCGTCGACCGGCCGGTGCGGCTGCAGTGGGCGGACGACCGGCAGGACGTGACCGGCGCGCTGATCGCGGGCGGGCTCGACCGCGGGTCGACGTACCAGGCGGTCGGCAGCGTCTCCGTCGCTAGCGAAGAGCAGCTGCGCCTGGCATCCCTGACACCGTTCGGTAGCTCCTACCCGGACTGGGTGCGGGAGCCGTACACGGAGCTCCCGCCGGACCTGCCCGGCCGCGTTGGCGAACTGGCGCAGGAGCTCACCGCGCTGGAACTGAACGCCTACGACAAGGCCGTCGCCATCGAGACGTACCTGCGCGCAATCCCGAACGACCTGAACGTGCCCGCTACGCCGCGCGGCCGCGATGCCATCGACTACTTCCTCTTCGACGCACAGCGCGGCTACTTCGACTACCACGCCTCGGCCATGGTCGTTTTGCTGCGCTCGGTCGGCATCCCGTCGCGGCTCGCCGTGGGCTACGTGCTCCAGGAGGACGAGAAGGCGATCAGCATCGATCGCTACCGCGTGACCGAGCAGAGCGCGTTCGCCTGGCCGGAGGTCTACTTCCCGGGCCTGGGCTGGGTTGAGTTCAACCCGACGCCGAGCCAGCCGCGCGTGCTGCGCTCAGTGCCGCAGCAGCCCGCGCCCGGCATCCCCTCGGACGCACGGGACCTGGAGGGCACGCTCGGCCTGGAGAACCTGCCCGGCCAGGCAGCGAGCGGCGACGGCGCGCTGCTCGACGAGCTGGCCTCCAACGGCGCCGGCAACGACCGCAACCGCTGGGTGCTGACCGGCATTCTGGCCGCCTTCGCCGCTCTCGCGATGGCCGGCGCCGGCACAGGACGCTACCTCTGGGTGCGCGGCATGGCCGGACTCTCGACGCAGGCGCGGCTCTGGGAGCAGACCGTGCGCTTGGCCTCCTGGGCGCGTATGCCGCCGCAGCCGGCGCAGACCCCGCGAGAATATGCCCGCGCCCTACGCGAGCGCGTGCCGGAGCTCGATGGCGTCGAGACCATCGCGGACGGCTACGTGCGCGAGCGCTTCGGCCAGGCGCGCGACGAGGACGATGGTTCGCAGACCGAGGCCGCGTGGCGCTCCGTGCGCGCGGCGCTGCTGCGACGCCTGCTCCCGGGCCGCCGGAAGCCTTCGGACCTAGGCTGACCCTCCGAACGCGCGCTCCGGCTTGCGCGCCTCCGGATCGACGATCGCAACGTCGGGCATTCGGATGCTCGACCAGACTTCGTAGGCCGCCGCGCCGTCGAGACCAAGCAGGTCGCTGAGATAGAGCGTGAGCGCAAGCCCGTGCGAGACGATGCCGACTTCCAGGCCCTGGTGCCGTTCGATGATAGACGCAATGCAGCCGCGCACGCGGCTCAGCGCCCGATCGCGTGGCTCCCAGTCTTCGATATCCTCGCCGCCGAGGTAGCGTCGTGCCTGGTCGAGATAGACCTCGCGCTCGACGAACGGCCGTCCTTCGACCTCGCGCAGGTCCGGCTCGACTCGGATCGGCAGGCCGTTCGGCGCCGCGATGCGCTGCGCCGTGCCGGCCGCCTTCGGCTCCGGGCTCGTGTGCAGGCCGCGCACGCCCGGCCAGTACGGTTGCGTACCAAGCTCTTCGGCCTGCCGGCGGCCCTCTGCTGACAGGTGCCAGAGCGCGCCCGACAGGTCCGGGCGTATCGTGACGTCGGCGTGACGGACGAGGTAGAGTCGCACGCTACGGCTCGACGAGGTCCAGGACCTGGAGCAGGGACGTCACGACGGGGCAGTCGACCTCCGGCGCGCGGCCCTCGCGGTCGATCAGCACGCCTCTGATGCCGGCCGTCCGCGCGCCAAGCACGTCCGAGATGTAGGAGTCGCCCACATAGAGCACCTCGGCCGGCTGTAGGCCGGCGCGGTCGAGCGCGTAGCGAAAGATGTCCGGGTGCGGCTTCGCCGTGCCCACTGCGGCCGACGCGACGACGAAGTCGAGGTGCAACGTCACCTCGTGCGCGTGGAGGATCGGCACGAGGTCAGTGCCCCAGTCCGAGATCACGCCCTGCACGAAGCCGCGCTCGTGGGCAAGCTGGAGGGTCTCCGGTACTTCCGGATACGTCTCCCACTGCGCCGGGTCCTGGTACCAGTCGTAGACCGCGTTGCCCGCCGAGATCAGCTCCTCGCGCGGCAGGTCGACGCCGGCGTCGATCAGCGCCTGCGCGTAGTAGTTCGCCCAGAAGCTACGCGCTCGCTCGTCGGAGTCGTACGAGCCCATGCCGTCCTCGCCCAGGCGCACATAGTAATAGTGCCCGACGTCCGGCATCGTTCGCTCGCGCGCGAGGTCGATGCCGAGCTGGTGCGCCAGGAAGTCCCAGATCTCGGGCGCCTGGGGTCGCGGGCGCACGAGCGTGCGTCCGGCGTCGTACAGGATGGCGCGGGTAATGCTCATGGGCGGCAGGCTCATCATAACATCGCATAGCTCGCGACCACACCGTGAACGGTGTGGCATGCGCTCCCACGGCGATGCCGCCCCGCTTTGTGGGACATCGATCAGCGACCACACCGTGAACGGTGTGGCATCCGCTCCCACGGCGATGCCGCCCCGTTTACGGGGCGGAGGATCGAGAACCTGCTTCTCCACGTTGACCGACGTGCAGCGCCCAGCTACGGTGGAACGCGAGCACACCACCTCGCGAAGCGCCGGTCGCCGGGAGGGAGATGGCAGAGCGTTCGCGTTCCTGGGCCGAGCCCGTCCTCGCTGGCTGGGCCGGCCTGCGCGCGCCGGCCCTGCTCTGGGCATTCCGGCTCTTCGTCGTCGCGCTGGCGGGGTCGTGGATCGGCTTCTACCTG
>JBBDNH010000237.1:0-3020 GCA_040877745.1 Dehalococcoidia bacterium | reverse complement strand
TCGAGGCGCTCTTTCGCTAGCTAGCGTTCCCTAGCTACGCTGTAAGGTATGTTAGGGCCGTTACCCTCCAAGCGTTTATCCTAAAGACGTATGTCGGAAACGCTCGTTTGGTGGGTCATGATGCAGGTGGTAGGGTTGGCTGCCCTTCCGCTCTGCCTGTCGCTCTTCCGCCGCCTCCCAGATCGCGGCTACGCGCTCTCCAAGCCGTTCGCGCTGCTCCTGATCGGCTACGTCTTCTGGATCCTCGTTATCCTCGGCCTGCCGAACAGCACGCGCGCCATCTGGCTCGTGCTGCTGCTGGTCGGCGCGGCGTCCGGCGTGCTGCTCTGGCGAAGCCGCGACGAGCTTCTCGGCTTCGCGCGAGAGCACCTGTGGCTCATCGGCGCGACCGAGCTGCTCTTCTTCGTCGCGTTCATCACGGCGGCCTACCTGCGCTCTTACGTGCCCGACTTCGGCGGCACGGAGAAGCCGATGGACCTGATGTTCCTGAACGCCGTCACGCGCAGCGACAGCTTCCCGCCCGCCGACGCCTGGCTGGCCGGCGAGAGCGTGAGCTATTACTACTTCGGCTACCTGCTCGTCTCGATCATGACGAGGCTGAGCAGCCTAGCGACCAGCGTCGGCTTCAATCTCGGCCTGGCGATGATCGTCGCGCTCGCATCGACCGCGGCCTTCGGGCTCGTATACAACCTCGCGGCGCCGCGCGAGCAACGCCTGCGCGAGGCCGGGCCCGGCACGCCGGGCGCGGGCTTTGCGTCGAAGGCGCTCTGGCGCCCGATGGTCTTCGGCTTCGTCGGCGCGCTGCTCCTGGTCTTCATGGGCAACCTGGAGGGCCTGCTGGAGCTGCTTGCCGCGCACGACTTCGGCTCAGAAGGCTTCTGGAGCTGGATCGGCGTCGCGCAGCTGGGCGACTACGACAGCTCGAAGTGGTTCCCGGACCAGTTCTGGTTCTGGTGGCGCGCCACGCGCATTCTGGACGGCGGCGCCGGCATCCACGAGATGCCCTTCTTCAGCTTCATGCTCGGCGACCTCCATCCCCACGTGATGTCGATCCCGTTCGTGCTGCTCGCAGTCGGCGGCGCGCTGGCGCTCCTGCGCTCGGACGAACCGCTCGACCTCGTGGTCTGGCTGGAGCGGCCACTTTGGCTGGTCGGCTTCGCGCTGATGCTGGGCGGCCTCGCCTTCCTGAACACCTGGGACATGCCGACCATGGCGTTCCTCATGGCGTTCGTCGTGGTGATCCGTAACCGGCTGCTTGCCGCCCGCTGGTCGTGGGGGCTGGCGCTCGATAGCGCGGGCTTCCTCGCGCCGCTCTATTTCACCGCGTTTCTGGCATTTTCGCCGTTCTTCTTCGGCGGCTTCGATAGCCAGGCTTCCGGCTTCACCGCCGAGATCGGCGCCGGCAGCGGGCTGTTCCACGCGTTCCTACTCTGGGGTCTTTTCGCGGCCATCGTGCTTCCGTACGCGGCATGGCGGTTGGCCAGCAACGGCGAGGGCCTTACTCGCAATGCCGTGCTCTGGTCGCTCGCGCCGGCCGCTGCAATCGTGCTCCTGTGGCTGGTCTGGGACGGCTTGGCAGCGGTGCTCGGATGGCTGCCCGGGACCGTCGCGATCAACGAGGCCGGCTTCGAGCGCGGCGCCGACGTGGGGCTGGGATCGCGAATCTCGGAGCGAGGATGGAACTGGCTGTCGGTGATCGTCCTCGGCGGTTGCCTGAGCGCGCTCGGCCTTGCGCTCTTTCGAGAGGTGGAGTGCGCGAAGGACGCCGTCCAGGAGCGGGTCAGCCACATCATGGCGCTCGGCCTAGCGGCCACCGCCACGCTCCTCATTCTCGGCGCGGAGTTCATCTACATCGAAGACGGCTTCAACAGCCGCCTCAACACCATCTTCAAGCTGTACTACCAGGCGTGGATCTTGCTCAGCCTCGCGGGTGGCTTCGTGCTGTACGAGCTGGCTCGCGCCTGGCGGCTGCCTTCGACCGTCGAGAGCGTGATCGCGCGCTGGTCGCTCGGCGAGTACGGCGTACTCGCCGCGGCGACAGGCGGCGCGATCGCCGGCGTGGTGATCGCGCCGAGCCTGCTGACGAGCCTCGTGAGCGCGGTCGTGGGCGCCGGCATCTTCTTCGTCGTCGCGGCCGGCGCCGTGCTTGTCTGGCGCTCGTTCGAGACGAGCGAGGGCGCGAAGGCCGGGGCCGCTCTGAGCTGGCGCGGTGTGTGGGCCGGCGCGGCCGTCGTAGCCCTGTTCGCAGCGCTGATCTACCCGGTCACTGCCACGTTCAACCGCACGAACGACTTCGACCTGCCGCGAGGTCTGGATGGCCTGGAGCGCATTCCCGCGTCCGAGCAAGCCGCGGTCGCGTATCTGAACGCCCGCGACGGCCAGCCCGTGATTGCCGAGGCGCTGGGCGGCGACTACACGGACGGCGGCCGCATCTCGGCCTCGACCGGGTTGCCGACGCTGCTGCAGTGGCCGGGCCACGAGCTGCAGTGGCGCGGTGACAGCGCGCCGCAGGAAGGCCGCGAAGCCGACCTGGAGGTGCTCTACACCAGTAACGACCCAGATGCGGTAAGATCCGTGATTGAGAAATACGGCATTAGTTATGTCGTTGTGGGGGACAGAGAGCGCGACCTGTACCAGAACGTGACGCCGCCCGACATGACCGACCTCTTCGAGACCGCCCTGGAAGGCGAGGTTGCGATCTATCGCGTGCGCCCCGGCGTGATCAGCGAGGTCGTGCGCGAGTAGCCCGATGACGACTGCTGAGCGACTCCGAAGCTACTGGGGCGAACGCGAGCTCGACAAAGACCAGCTCGTGTCCCTCGCCGTGCGCTACTGGCAGGTGGCGCTGATCGTCGCCATCATCGGCCTCGCGGCGGGACTGAGGCTGTGGGGCCTGGGCGACCGCGCGGTCCACCACGACGAGAGCATCCACGTCAAGTTCGCCTGGGACATCACGCAGCAGGGCGCGGACATCTACAAGCACGACCCCGTTTATCACGGCCCGTTCCAATACTTCGGGA
>JBBDNH010000236.1:0-3030 GCA_040877745.1 Dehalococcoidia bacterium | reverse complement strand
CGCGCCGGCGAAGAGCGAGCGCAGGTCGCCCATCGTGCCGCCGATCTCGGCCTCGACGACCTCGCGCGTCTCAAGCTCGTCCTTTTTGCCGCGACGCAGCCGCCGGAAGGCGAACCAGAGCACGACCGCGACGGCGACCATCACGAGCAGCACGACGCTCGTTCGCGCGATATAGGCGAGCACGCGCTGCCAGCCCGACGTCTCGTCCGATCGTTCCTCGGCCTTGTCCGTGATCCCGCTCGTGTCGGTCGGCTCGGGCGTGAACTCGTCGCCGGAGACGATCCAGTCGACGAAGCTCTCCATCACCCACGCGACGGCGAAGATGAACGGCGAGAGGGCGTAGACGAGCGCCAGCCCGATGCCCTGTCCGGCGAGCACCAGGCCGTGGCCGACCGTCTCGAACCAGGAGAGGTCGAACAGCGTGGTCACGGCGGCCAGCGAGCCGATCGCTACCAGCGAACCTCCCACCCACAGCAGCCAGACACCGCCGAACGGGCGCTGGCGGTCCTCCTCCACCGGCCCGACGTGGATCAGCGCCAGCCCGGCGAGCGCCAGCGCCATGTACGGCGCCGGCAGCCAGCGCAGCGCTCCCGGCGCATCGACGCTCGACGCGAAGCCGGCCGCCAGCAACACCACCGCCAGCCCGACGCTCGTTTCGGCGAGCGCCTCCTCGTACGTCCCGGCTCGCGAGCCGCGCGTGATGCCGTAGACCCAGGCGCCGCCCAGCAGCGCGATCGTCGCCGTATCGCCGGCGTGGCCCTCCAGCGTCGCGCCCGGCTCGCGCAGCAGGTCTGCCAGCCAGCCCAGCTCCCAGAGGTACGGCTCGCCGGTCACCTCGACACGCAGGATGAGGTAGAACAGCGCCAGCGAGAGTCCCACGCCCCACAGCCGGAACGCCGAGTCATCGATGTCGAGCTGCTGGAGGAGGCGGGCGAGGCCGTAGGAAAACACGACGACCGCAGCCGCCGCGCCGAACGACGCGGCCTGTCCGTCGCCGATGCGCGCCACCAGGACAGCCGTTCCGCCGTACACCCACAGCACGACCGCCGCCAGCGCGGCGAGATCGGCGGCGACAGCGCGCCCGTTCACCGCGCCGGCGCCTCTTCGGTCGCGACGGCGAGCCGGTCGACGCGCTGCACCGGTACATCGCCCAGCAGCGGCGACCAGTCATCGTCCACCATCGCCAGGACAACGAGCTGCTGGCGCGAGGCGCGGAGCCGCCGCAGGACGGCGGCGAGCGGCTCCGGCATGAGCGACGTCACGACGGCCAGCGTTGAGCCCAGCGGCAGCGCGTGGCTGTGCCGCTCCAGCTGCTCGGCCAGCGTGACCACGGTCATCGGCTGGACGCCGCCCAGCGCCTCAAGGATGCGCGAGAGCTGGTCCGGCGCGCGGCCCGGCGCGATCGCGATCGGCCGGTCGGACTCGGACAGGCTCGCGTTTGCGATCAGGCCGACCGCGTAACGTTCGTCGGTCGCCCAGCGAGCGAGCGACGCGGCGACGACGATCGCCGCCTCGAGCTGCTCGGGGATGAAGCCCTGCCAGGTGTGCTCCAGTGTGTCGACGTTGAGCGCGACGAGCAGCTGCTGCGTCGTCGAGGGCTCGTACACCCGCGACTGCATCGTCCCGCGGCGGGCCGTCGCCTTCCAATCGATGCGCCGGATCGGGTCGCCCGGCTCGTAGTCGCGCAGCCCCGCGATGCGCAGCGGGTCCTCGAAGATGCGCTCGCGGCCCTTGCGCTCGCCGAGCGGCCGCGCGGCGGGCAGGCCGAGGTCGGGCAGCGATAGCGTGCGCGGGTAGACGACGACGCCGGCGGTCGTGGTCTCCTCGCGCCGGCTCGTGAACAGGCCGAAGGCGTCGCCGGACTGCAGCCGCGCCGGGCCGATGCGAAAGTAGCCTCGTTCCGGGCACGGCAGGTCGAGCGACCACGTCGTCCGCTCGTGCCAGCCGAGGTGCGTTGTGTGGGTGTAGACGTTCGACTCCGGCGCGCCGGACCGCGGCAGGTCGAGGCTCTCCGGCGTGAGCAGCTGCGGGAGTTGGTCGCGCATCTCGACGCGCGGCAGCGGGAGCGCCTTTCGGTTCGTGAGCCGGTACGTCAGCCGGAGCTCCTCGCCGGGAAACGCACGCGACTCCGGCAGCATGCGCTCCAGCTCGACGCGCTCCAGCGAGCGGCGCGTCCAGTAGCGAGCGAGCCCTCCGACGGCCACGACGAAGCTGCCGAGGGCGACAACGGGCCCCGATGTCGCGATGAGTCCGATGACGAGGATCGCGACGCCGACCGGCAGCCAGGCGTTGCGCAGGAGCATCTCAGCCCTCGACCGGCGCCGGCACCTCCGCCAGCACTTCTTCCAGGACGCCCGCGGCGTCGCGGCCGCGCAAGCGGCTCTGCGAGCTGAGGATCAGGCGGTGCGGCAGCAGGACCGGGGCGAGGCGCTTGATGTCGTCCGGCAGGACGTAGTCGCGGCCGCTGATCGCGGCCAGCGCGCGCGACGCGCGAAAGAGCGCCAGGCTCGCGCGCGGGCTCGCTCCCAGCTCCAGCGCTGAGTGCTTGCGCGTGGCCTGCACGATCGCGATGACGTAGCGTCGCACGGACGGCTCGCAATGCACATGAGGCACGGCGCCGCGCAGCCGCACTAGTTCATCGCCGGAGACCACCGCGTCCAGCGTGTCGAGCGGGTTCCTCTCCTCGAAGCGCAGCAGAATGTCGTCCTCCTCTGCGTCCGTCGGATAGCCGATCTTCACGCGCATCAGGAAGCGGTCGAGCTGCGCCTCCGGCAGCGGGAACGTCCCCTCCAACTCGATCGGGTTCTGCGTCGCGAGGACGAGGAACGGCGCCGGCAGCGGCGTCGTCACCCCATCGATCGTCACCTGGCGCTCTTCCATCGCTTCGAGCAGCGCGGACTGCGTGCGCGGCGTCGCGCGGTTGATCTCGTCCGCGAGGACGACGTTGGCGATGATCGGCCCGGGGCGGAACTCGAACTCGCCCGACTTCTGGTTGAAGAAGTGAATGCCGGTGACGTCGGAGTGCATCAG
>JBBDNH010000235.1:0-3046 GCA_040877745.1 Dehalococcoidia bacterium | reverse complement strand
GAAAGATGCGCGACGAGATGGGCGAGGATATGGGCCCCGACTTCGACGAGGCGATCGAGCAGATGGAGGCCGGCGAGATGCCGGACGACGACGCCTGGTCGCCGGGAGACATGGACTAGCATGCCGATCTACGAGTTCACCTGCGACGACTGCGGGCGCCTGACGAGCGCGTTCACGAAGTCGATGAGCGCGAAGGTGAAGGCGACGTGCCAGCATTGCGGGAGCAGCAAGCTCTCGCGGGCGCCGTCGCGCTTCGCGTACCACAGGTCGGGGCAGCGCGCGCTGGAGGAGGCCGGCGGAGAGCCCCGCAGCCTGGACGACTACAAGGACCCGCGCCAGATCGGCCGCTGGGCGGAGCGCAAGCTGGACGAGTACGGCATGGAGATGCCGAAGAAGGCGCGCGAGATGATCGACGCCGCCCGCGAGGGCGAGCTGCCGCCGCCGGTGGACGACCTGTAGCCTTGGAGACCGTCGGCGACCAGCTGGAGCCGATCATGGAGGACGTGCGCCGCGTCTTCGTCGATAAGAACGCGGCGCGCGAGAAGGCGCTGCCGCTCTGTCGCGAGGCCTTGCGCCACTCCGCGAACGCCATCCGCGCGGTCCACCGCGAGGACTTCGCGGAGGCGGAGCGGCTGATCGGCCTCGCGCGCGACCTGCTGGGCAACGCCAGGACCGCGCTCGCGGAACATCCGGACATCTACCACGCGGGCTTCGTCCACGACGCGCAGAAGGAGTATGCGGAGGCGTGCGGGACGCTGGCCGTGATCGCGGGGCGGCCCCTGCCGACGCCGGCATCGCTCGCGATCGAACCGCCGGCCTATCTGAACGGCCTGGGAGAGACGGTGGGCGAGCTTCGCCGCCACCTGCTCGACCGGCTGCGCGCCGGCGACGTCGACCACTGCGAGCAGATCCTGGCGGCGATGGACGATATCTACAGTGTGCTCGTTACGGTCGATTACCCGGACGCCATGACGGGCGGCTTGCGCCGCACGACGGACGCCGTGCGCGGCATCCTGGAGCGCACGCGCGGCGACTTCACCATCTCGGCGGGCCAACGCGAGCTGGAGCGCAAGCTGGCCGACTTCGACGTCCAAGGCCGGCTCGAAGGCGCATAGCTAGCTAAGTCCAGCTAGACAGGTTATAATCGCCCAGACTGATTCAGAGGGGGCGGAACACCACGGCTCGCACGTCCAGCGGCACCGTTACCCTGCTCTTCACCGACCGGGTGGGGTCTACCGAGCAGCGTCAGCACCTCGGCGAAGACGAGGGCAACGCGCTCCGGCGGACGCACGACGCCCTGCTGCGCGAGCAGATCGGCAGGACCGGCGGTGACGAGGTCAAACATCTGGGCGACGGCCTGATGGTCAAGTTCTCCAGCAGCATCGAGGCGCTAGATTGCGCCGTCGCCATCCAGCAGGCGGTCCACCGCCACAACGAGCAGCAGGCGGACGCGCACCGGCGTCTGGACGTCCGCGTCGGGGTCCACGTGGGCGAGCCGGAGCACGAAGCGGGCGACTACTTCGGCAGTGCGGTCGACATCGCGAAACGGCTCTGCGACAGCGCTGAGGGCGGGCAGATTGTCGTCTCGGACCTGGTCCGGGGCATCGCCGGCAGCAGGGGCAGCTATACCTACCAATCGATCGGCGCGCTGCCCCTGAAGGGCATCGCCGAGCCGTTGCCAGCGAGCGTGCTGCAGTGGACGCCCTCCACCGTGACCGCAGGGGCCGGCCCGGCGCCGGCTCAGCTCCCGCTGCCGCCGCTGCTGGCCGGCGCAGACCGCACCCCGTTCGTCGGCCGCGAGCGCGAGCTCGAAGCGATCGAGCGAGGCTGGGAACGCGCAAAAGGTGGCCGGAGCCAGCTCATGCTGCTCGCCGGCGAGGCAGGCATCGGCAAGACGCGGCTCGCGGCCCAGTTCGCGGCTGCCGCGCACGACCGGGGAGCGTCGGTGCTCTACGGGCGCTGCGACGAGGGATCCGTCGTGCGCTGCCAGCCCTTCGTCGAAGCGCTGCGGCAGGTCGCGTCGGGCGCGCTGGCCGGGGAGCTTGCCGACGCCTTCCAGGATGACGACGACCGGGAGCGCTTCGCGTTGTTCGAACGGGTGACCAGGGTCTTCAGGGAGCAGCCGCTGGCGGTGCTGGTGCTGGACGACCTGCACTGGGCGGACGCAGCAACGTTGCAGCTCCTGCGCTTCTGCTTCACGTCCTCCGCGGCGACAAGCCTGTTCTGCATCGGCACGTACCGCGACACGGAGGTGGGGCGTTCGCACCCACTGGCGGAGCTGCTGGCCGACCTCCGCCGGGCGCGCCTGGGCGAACGTATTCCGCTATCGGGACTAGACCACGAGGCCTCGCGACGGCTGATCGAGGCGGCGAGCACGGCCTCCGCGTCGCCGGACGTGGCCCGAGTGCTGCACGAGCGGACCGAGGGCAACCCGTTCTTCCTCGAGGAGCTGCTGCGCGACCTGGCCGAGGAGCACAGCGGCGACCTGCCCGCCACAGTGGCCGCAGCGGCCGCGGACATTCCGGAAGGCGTGAAGGACGTGATCGTCCGCCGGCTCGCGCGATTGTCCGATGCGTGCAACAACGTGCTGACGATCGCCGCAGTGATCGGCCGCGAGTTTGGCATCGACGCGCTGACGCGCGCGAGCGCCCTGCCGCCGGAACAGCTGGAGGAGTCGCTCGAGGATGCCGTGGCGGCGCGGCTGGTAGACGAGGCGCCCGGCACGCCCGGCCACTACGCGTTCTCCCACGCGCTGACGCGCGAGGCGCTCTATGACGAGCTTTCGACGACGCGGCGCGTGCGGCTGCACGGACAGACGCTCCAGTACGCCGACAACGAAGGCGTGAAGCTGGCGTACGAGGTGTTGGGCGCCACAGGGCCGTACGTCGTCGCGGTGGGGATCAGCAACTGTGCGGCGGGACGGCCGCGTGACCGGGCCATCGCGCAGCACTGGGATCGCGTCAGCCAGTCCTGCCGCCTGATCCTGTACGATCGCCGCGGGCTCGGCTTCTCGGCCGCGCCTGACCGCGGCTACAGCGTCGTCGCC
>JBBDNH010000234.1:0-3053 GCA_040877745.1 Dehalococcoidia bacterium | reverse complement strand
CGCTGGACGGTGATGCGAAAGCTCTCGAACGAGCGTCCGGCGGCGTCGCGCAGCACGCCCGCGCGGATGATGTCCTCGTCCCACGGCAGCACCTCGCAGAGGGAGAAGTTGCGCAGGCCGAAGACGCGAGTGAGGCGTTCGCGCAGCTCCGGCCAGTCGAGGTCGGGGCCGGGGAAGATCAGGATGCGCTGCGGGCTCCACTCGAAGTCGCGGATGTCCAGCCCCTGCGTCGCGCGGCGCAGGTTGCGGCCGAGCTGCCGCACGAAGACCGGCCGGTTGCGCTTCTTGAGCGTGATCTCGCCCAGCCGGACGACGACCACGGCGTCGCCGCGTTCGGTTGTAACGCCGGCTGCAGCGTGCTCTCGTACCTGCGTCATGGCTCCCTAACGATACCAGATGGGGTGAGCCGCACCGGTCGAGGAAGGGCCGGAAGATCCGCGCGTTGCTCTAAGCATCGCGCCCCTACTGAGCGCCTCTGGGATATACTTTTCGCGAGTGAGGACCAGCAAGGAGGCCTGCGCTGCCCCACAAACTTTCGCCTGAGCGTATGGAACGGTTCCTTCGCGGACGCCACGTGGCGGTGCTCACGACCACGAACGCCGACGGAACCCCGCTCCAGACTCCGGTCTGGTACCACTACGACGGCGGTGTGATCTACGTGCGTACGAACGCGAAGAGCGCGAAGTGTCGCAACATACAGCGTGATTCGCGGGTCAGCATGTGCGTCCAGGACGAGCGTCCGCCCTACCAAGGCGTGACGGTCACCGGCGGGGCGGAGATTACGCCGGACCGGCCCGACCTCTCGAAGGCGATGTCGCGCAACTACCTGGGAGCGATCGCGGGCTTCTTCTACCTACGGCTGCGCACACGCAACCAAATCGAGGGCGATCCGGATACCATCCTCGTCATCCGGCCCGAACGGAAGCATGGGTGGGACTATCGACCGCAGACGCCGCTGGCCGGCCGCGTATGGCTCGCGCTAAAGCGCCTGCTGCCAGCTCCGCTGTAGCTTAGCGCTGAGCGCGTCTGTCCGTTCTAGGAGGCGACCTCTCATGTCAATACGGCGATCTGTCACCCGGATCGTTCTGCTCGTTGGCATCGTCCTCGCGGCCGCAGCCTGCGGCGGCGGCGACAGCGAGCCCGGCCCGACCACCACACCACCGCCGGCCGACACGCCCGAAGACTCGGTGGATGTCCCGCCGCGGCCGCCGAGCTATGACCAATACTGGGGCGTCGTCGCGCAGTACCTCTCGGACGCAGGCGACAGCGTGCTCTCGCCGCCGTGCCTGGGCGAGCTGCTGAACGCCTGGGCGATGCCGCAGCCCGACCCGCCGCTCGCGCCCGAACAGCGCTGCCTCGCCGGCAACACGGACGCCGACCCAGACATCGAGGTGGTCGTGCTGTTCACCACCGAGCCCGCCGTGGAGGAAGGGCGCGTCGGGCTGCTCTCGAACGTCGTGGTGTTCGACAAGACGCCCGGCGGCTACGAGATCGCGCTCCAGTCGCGACGGCCGGACGAGTTCCCGGAGTTCTTCCCGAAGGCGATCGTCGCGGCGGAGGACGTGACCGGCGACGGCACCGGCGATCTCGTCTACAGCGAGAGCACGTGCGGCGCGCACACCTGCACGCTGCACGTCCGCGTCTTCACCGGCAGCGGCGGCCTGGAGTATGAGATCCTGACCCCGGAGGACGGCCTGATCATGGAGACCGCCGACGCTTTGCTGGAGGACCGCGACGGCGATGGTGTGCCGGAGGTGGTCCTGCACGGCGGGACGATCGGCTCGGTCGGCGCGGGGCCGCAGCGCACGCGCACCGAGGTCTACGCCTGGAACGGCGCGTCGTACGAGCTCACCGAGTCGGTGTACGACCCGAGCGACCTGCTCTACTTCGCGGTGCTGGACGCCGATGCTCTGTTCGACGAGGGCGAGTACCTCGACGCCGCGGCCGCCTACGTCGGCGCGATCGAAAACGCGGGTCTGTTGGAGAGCGGCTACCACGAGAACGAGCGCGCCGAGCTGGGCGCGTACGCGCAGTTGCGCCGGGCGCTGGCGTTGCTGGCCGGAGGCGCCGCCCGCGAGGCGAACGACGCGCTGGCGCAGGCGCGGCTGGACTACGCGGACACGCTCAACGTCGGGCTGGTGGCCGCGTTCCAGGGCGCGTACGACGTGTCGGACAACCTGCATGCGGGCTGCCTGGCCGTGCGCGACCACATCGACGCCAACGCGGCGGCGTTCGAAGAAGCGTGGTACTACGGCTACTCCAACCCGGAGTGGGACGCGGCCGGCGTGTGCCCGTTCTAGGGGCTCCTACAACACCGGCGTGAGCAGCAGCCGAAGGCCGACGACGATCAGGCCGGCGGCGAGTAGGCGCGTGATCGTCGTGCCGCTCAGGTCGCGCGCGAGGTAGGCGCCGGCCTGCGAGCCCGCGATCGCCCCGGCGCCGAGGAGCGCCGCCCGCGCGAGCTCCTGCTCGCCGAACGTCCCGGCGAGCGCGTGCAGCGACGTCCCCGCCGCGGCCATGAAGATCAGCATGAACTGCGAGGTGGCGACCGCGATGTCGAGCGGGATGCGCAGGACGGTCGCCATGATCGGCACCTGCATGATGCCGCCGCCGACGCCGAAGAGTGCCGCGACGAAGCCCGTGGCGCCGCTCTGCGCGAGCCCGAGCCTCGCGTCGTAAGCGTACTGCGAGACACCCTCCTCGCCGCGGTCCATGCGCCGGCGCACCACCCAGCGCCCGTCGCGCAGCGGCTCGCGCAGGGTCTGGCCGCCGCGCGACATGCCGAGCGCGATGAACGCGGCCATCGAGATGAGGAACACGCCGAAGAGCACATCGAACGAATGTCGCGGCACGAAGCGCACCGCGTACGCCCCCGCGAACGACGCCGGGGCGGCGACGAGGACGAACATCAGCCCGGTCTGGAAGTCGATCAGCCGCCGTCGCATGTGGGCGAGCGAGCCGGAGATCGCGCCGGCGAGGACGACGGCGAGCGAGACGGCGGTGAGCTGCTCCTGGGTGTCGTCGGGGAAGATGAGGAGCAGCGCGGGCACGAG
>JBBDNH010000233.1:0-3061 GCA_040877745.1 Dehalococcoidia bacterium | reverse complement strand
TTCGCTGCGCTCAGCGCGAGCCCGCCCAGCACACATCCGCAGCTCCCCTCTCCCGCAGGCGGGAGAGGGGCCGGGGGTGAGGGAGCACCGCGCCCGCTCCGGCTCTAGGGCGTGACGTTTCCCGCCCCAACGGGCGATACTACACATGACGCTATAATCGAACCACCATGAACAGCTTGGACGTGCGCACCAAGTTCCTCTCCTTCTTCCAACAGCGAGGCCACACCGTCGTGCCCAGCGCATCGCTCATCCCAGCGGGCGACCCCACGCTCCTCTTCGTCAACGCCGGCATGGTGCCCTTCAAGGACGTCTTCCTCGGCAAGGACGAACGCTCCTACTCCCGCGCCACCTCGGTCCAGCGCTGCCTGCGCGTCAGCGGCAAGCACAACGACCTCGAGGAGATCGGCCCGTCGCCACAGCACCAGACCTTCTTCGAGATGCTGGGCAACTTCTCCTTCGGCGACTACTTCAAGGCAGAAGCCCTGGAGTTCTCCTGGGAGTTCCTCACCAAGGATATGGGCCTCCCCGGCGAGCAGCTCCACCCAACGGTCTACGTGGAGGACGACGAGTCGGCGAAGATCTGGGCCAAGATCAAAAGCGTCCCTGAGCGGCAGATCGTCCGCCTCGGCGCGGACGAGAACTTCTGGAGCATGGGCGACACCGGCCCCTGCGGGCCCAACTCCGAGATCATCTTCGACCGCACCGGCGAGTGCCGCCGCGACGGCAGCGATTGCCCGATCACGTGCGACTGCGACCGCTGGTGGGAGCTCTGGAACAACGTCTTCATGCAATACGACCGCGCTGCCGACGGCACGCTCACTGCGCTGCCCAAGAAGGGCGTCGATACCGGCATGGGCCTCGAGCGGCTCACCGCCGTCCTCCAGGAGGTCGGCTCCACCTACGAGACCGACCTCTTCACGCCCATCCTCGCCGAGATCGCCGACCTCACCGGCGTCACCTACGAGCGCGCCACCGACGCCCAGCGCACCGCCCTGCGCATCCTCGCAGACCACGCGCGCGCCACCGCGTTCCTTATCGCGGACGGCATCCGGCCGTCGAACGAAGGCCGCGGCTACGTGCTGCGTCGCATCATGCGCCGCGCGATCTACTACGGCCGCAGCCGCCTCATCTCGACCGACTACCTGCGACCGCTCGTGCGGCGCGTCGGCGGCCTCATGTCCGACGTTTACCCCGAGCTGCACCAGGCGGCCACCGCGCTCGTCACCACCGCCGAGGAGGAGGAAGAGAAGTTCATCCAGACGCTCGGCCGCGGCACCGCCGCCGTCGAGGCGCTCGCCGATTCCGCGCAGGCCCTCCGCCAGACGTTCCGCACAGCGGCCGAGGACCCCCAGGCCAAGTTCAACTGGGCGTCGCGCGCAATCTCGCTCGCCGACCTCCACTTCCGCGACAGCCGCCTGCCCGAGACGCTCAAGGAGCTCTTCCTGGAGCAATACCAGTCCGTCCTGGGCGCCGAGCCCTGGAACTCCACGCCGGAAGCGCTCCGCCACGCCGCCGCCATCGAGCCGACGCTCAACGGCGAGATCGCGTTCTTCTTCAAGGACACCTACGGCATCCCGCCCGACCTCACCGCGCGCGTCGCCGAGGAGCACGGCCTTCGCGTCGACCTCCGCGGCTTCGAGGAGGCGCTCGACGAACAGCGCCAGCGCGGCCGCGAGGCTCTCGGCGAGGCCCGCGTCCAGCACGAGGCGATGCAGGCCGCGCTCGCCGGACTCCCGCCCACGACCTTCCTCGGCTATGAGACGCTCGCCTGCGATGCCCGCGTGCTCGGCGTCCTCGCGGACGGCACGCGCATCACGGAGGCCGGCGAGGCCCGGGCCATCGAGCTCGTCCTCGATAGAACGCCCTTCTACGCTGAGGGCGGCGGCCAGGCCGGCGACCGAGGCCGCATCAGCGGCACCGGCTTCGAGATCGCGGTCGCGGGCGTCCGCTCCGCGAACGGCGTCTTCGTCCACAGCGGCACGCTCACGAGCGGGCGCATCGTCGAAGGCGACTCCGCCCGCGCCGAGGTCGACGAAGACGCCCGGCGTGCCACGATGCGCAACCACACCGCGACGCACCTGCTCCACAAGGCGCTCCGCGTCGTCCTCGGCCCCGAGGCCAGGCAGGCCGGCTCGCTCGTCGCGCCCGACCGCCTGCGCTTCGACTTCCTCCACACGCGGCCGCTCTCCGACGACGAGCTGCGCGAGACCGAGCGCATCGTCCGCGAGCAGGTCATGCTCGACCGTCCCGTCCGCACCGACGTCCTGCCCGCGCAAGACGCCATCGCCTCCGGCGCCGACGCCATGTTCGACGAGAAGTACGGCGAGGAGGCGCGCGTCGTCGCCGTCGGTAACGGGGACGTCTTCAGCAAGGAGCTCTGCGGCGGCACGCACTGCCACGCCACCGGCGAGGTCGGCGCCTTCTTCATCGTCGACCAGCGCAGCGTCGGCGCCGGCGTCCGCCGCATCGAGGCCGTCACCGGCGACAACGCCTATCGCTGGATGGACGCCCGCCGCGCCATCGTCGAACAGCTCGCCCGCGAGCACAACGTCCCCGCCGAAGAGCTGCCCGACCGCATCCACGCGCTGGAAGAGCGCGCCAAGGAGCAGCCGAAGGTCGCCGTCTCCAACCTGCCCGACCCCGCCCAGCTCATCGAGCGCGCCCAGCGCCTCGGAGACAACGGCGCCCTGCTCATCGTCGACCGCGTCGACGCCGCCGACGCCGACGCCCTGCGCGACTTCGGCGACGAGCTGCGCCGCCGCGCCGGCTCCGCCGCCGTCGTCCTCGGCACGGTGATCGAGGACAAGCCGAGCATCGTCGTCATGCTCACGCCGGACCAAGTGCAGGCCGGCCTCGACGCCGCCTTCATCGCCAAGCAGCTTGGCCGCGAGATGGGCGCTGGCGGCGGCGGCCGTCCGGACATCGCCACCGCCGGCGGCCGCGAGCCGTCCTCCCTAGACGCCGCGCTGGCGAAGGCGCGGGAGATCCTCACCGCGCCAGCCTCGTAGGGGCCGAACTCGTAGGGGCCGACCTGTGTGTCGGCCCGCAGGTCGCCGTGGCG
>JBBDNH010000232.1:0-3075 GCA_040877745.1 Dehalococcoidia bacterium | reverse complement strand
CTCGGAGCTCGGCGGCGGGACGATCGGCGTCGTATCGCTCAACAGCATCGCGTCGCTGGAGCTGCGCTACCTGCTGCAGGAAGCATACGGACTCGAGCCCGGAGGCGCGGACGAGCTGCTCAGCGTAACGCTGGTGGAGTCGCCCGCGGAATCGCTGCCCGATCTTCTGGTCGAAGGAGAGCTCGAAGCCGGGCTGACGTCGCCGCAGGGCGCCTTTGGCCTACGCAACGATGACGCTGTCCGGGTCCTGGCTGACGTGACGACCGAAGTGCGCGACCTGACCGGCGGCCCCATTGCGCACTCGATTTTGCTCACCTACCCGGACGTGGCCGGCCAGAAGAGCGCCGGCCTGGTCGAACTCAACCGCATGCTGATGGAATCGATGTCGTACTTCCGGGCGAACCAGGACCCGGTGATCGTGGCGCTCGGCGAACAGCTGGACGTGGAACCCGGCTTCATGCGCTGGTGGTGGGACCGCTACGAGCTGCTGATGGGCGAGCTGACGCAGGACGCGCAAGATCAGATCGTCAACATCTGGGAGGTGGCGTTCGCGGTAGGTGACATCGAGGAGGTGCCCGAGATCGCATCGTTACTCTTCCAGCCGGCGGACCTGGATCCCGAGGTGGACGGCGACAGAACGACGGTGAGCATCGCCGTTCTCGACGACCCGGGCCGGCGCGCGGCGCTCTACGCGATCGAGCAAGGCATCGTGACGTCGAGCGCGATCGACCTCGACATCAGCTACCTGGCGCAGACGGCGCTCACCGAGGCTGCCGCTGCGAAGCAGTACGATGTCGTTGAGGCGAGCCCGCTCGCCGTGCCGTTGAGCGTCGAGCGCGACCTGGACTTCCTCATCCTCTCGGCCGCGCTCCAGAACCTGGACGGCACGCTGCTCTTCGTGCGGGACGGCGACGGGTAGCCGGACCTAGCCCCAGCATCTTCATGTAGTTGATCGTTCTGGGCATGCTGCGTAAGCTAGGCCTTGAACGATAGTTCGCGTCGTCCGGTGGAGTGGCCGGCGAGAAGGAGGCCAACACATGAAACGAACCCTGTTCCTCGCCCTGCTCCTCGTCATCGCCGTTACCTGGGTGAACGTCGCACCATCCGGTGTGAGCGCCGCGGCGATGAAGAGCCTCGCCGGCTGCGGCACGAATACGCTCTTCGGCAACGACGATGAATCGACGGGCCAGGTGACCCTGCCGTTCACGCCGAACTTCTTCGGCACCCCGTACAGCACGCTCTACGTGAACAACAACGGCAACGTTACCTTCGACACATCGCTGGCGAGCTTTACGCCGTTCGACCTCACTTCGACCAGCAGGGTCATCATTGCCCCGTTCTTTGGGGACGTCGACACGCGGGCCGGCGCGTCCATGACGTACGGGAGCGTCTCGTTCGGCGGACGGCCGGCGTTCTGCGTGAACTGGAACGGCGTCGGCTACTACGACAGGAACACCGACAAGCTGAATAAGTTCCAGTTGCTGCTCGTCGACCGATCCGATGCCGGCCCCGGCGACTTCGACATCATCTTCAATTACGACCAGATCCAGTGGGAGACCGGCGACGCCAGCGGCGGCGCGGACGGCCTGGGCGGCGACTCGGCGCGCGTCGGCTACTCAAACGGCGTCGACACCGCGCTCGAGCTCCCCGGCTCCGCGATCGACGGCGCCTTCCTCGATGGCAGCGCCAGCGGCCTGGTCCACAACAGCCGGAACTCGACGATCGCGGGCCGATTCATCTTCAACGTGCGCAACGGCGTTGCGCCGACCGGCGGTTCGATCTCAGGGCAGGTTACCGGCGTGGAGCCGATCGGCGCGGGCGTCGCGGGCGTCGCGCTGCCTCTGGAAGGAGCGCCTGTGCAGGCGTGCTTCACGCAGGAGCCGGTGCCCCCATGCCAGCTCACGAGCACCAACTCCGACGGGCAGTACGTGTTCACGGGTCTGCCGGGCAACGGTAACTACTTCGTCACGGCGTTCCCGCCGGTGGGCTCGATGCTTGGGCCGCGCACCATCGGGGCGCTCTTCCTGGCGGAGGGCGGCAGCCTGACGGACCAGAACATCATGCTCCTCGCTTCGGTGCCGGCGCCGCCCAACGTGACGATCGACACGCCGTTCACGGCCAACGACGGTACGCCTGCCATCTCGTCCACCACGGGCGCGTCGTTCACGCAGACCGATAGCTGCCCTGGCGGCATCGCGACCTGGTCGATCACGAGCGGCGGGATGCCCGTCGCAAGCGGCTCGATGACCGAAGGGCCATCGGGCACGTATACCGGCTTCGTGCCGCCGCTGTTCCCGTTCCGCGGACGGGCCGACATGAAAATATCGATCGACTGTCCGAGCCCGCCCGACAAGAACGTGACGTTCGATATCTACATCGACCCGAGCGGGAACGTGCTCAACAGCGTGAACGACGCGCCGGTTGAGGGCGCGACGGTCACGCTCTATCGTTCGGACAGCGCCGCCGGTCCGTTCGAGGTCGTGCCGGACGGCAGCGCCATCATGTCGCCGTCGAACCGGACGAACCCCGACATCACGGACGCCGAGGGCTTCTTCCGCTGGGACGTCGTCGCCGGATACTACGTCGTCCGCGCTCAGAAGGCGGGCTGCGTTTCGCCTGACGATGCCGGACAGCCGTATCAGGAGACCGAGGTCCTGCAGATCCCGCCGCCCGCGCTGGACCTGATCATCTATCTCAACTGCGGCGGCGGGCCCGTGCCCACCGCGACGAACACACCGGTAGGCCCGCCGGCGACCGCGACCAACACGCCCGTGGGGCCGACGGCTACGCCAACGCGGACCCCGACATCGACGCCATCGCTCTTCGGCGACGTGAACTGCGACGGCGTGGTGAACAGCATCGATGCCGCGCTCATCCTCCAGTTCGTCGCGGGGCTCGTGAACTCGCTCGGCTGCCAGGACGAAGCCGACGTGAACGAGGACGGCAACGTGAACAGCATCGACGCCGCGATCGTGCTCCAGTACATTGCGGGCTTCGTGCCTAGCTTGCCGGTGTAAGCAGCGTTCGGAGGTGGCAGCAACGCGCAGCAGGAGGCGCGCACAGTCCGGGGCCGCC
>JBBDNH010000231.1:0-3095 GCA_040877745.1 Dehalococcoidia bacterium | reverse complement strand
CCGGGCCACGGCGCCTAGATGCAGTACAGCTTCTCGGCTTCCTTGCGCATCTCGCCGCGGAAGTCCGGGTGCGCGACCGCGAGCAGCTCCTCCACGCGCTCGCGCACGGTCTTGCCGCGCAGCGTCGCGATGCCGTGCTCGGTGACCACGTAGTCGACGAACGTGCGCGGCACCGTCACCATCGTGCCCAGCGGCAGCACCGGCACGATGCGCGAGTGACGCTCGCCGTCGACGCTCGAGCTCGAGGGCACGGCGATGATCGAGCGGCCGCCCTCGCTGTAGGAGGACGCCACGGCGAACACCGTCTGGCCGCCCGGGCCGCTGTAGACCTGCCCGTTCAGCGTCTCCGCGGTGATCTGGCCGGTGAGGTCGATCTGCAGCGCGTTGTTGATCGCGACGAAGTTCTCCTCACGCACCAGGGTTCGCAGGTCGTCGGTGTGCGTGAAGTCCCACAGCTCGAACTTCGGGTTCTCGTGGACGGCGGCCAGCTCTTCGGGCGGCAGCAGCGCGAATGCCGATCCGACCACCTTGCCGGGCGCGACCTGCTTGTGCTTGCCGGTCACGATGCCCTGTTCGACGAGCGGCACGATACCACCCGGAACGAGCTCGGTCTGGATGCCCAGGTCGTGCTTGTCCTCCAGATAGAGCGCCATGGCCGCGGAGACATCGCCGATGCCGATCTGCAACGTGTCGCCGTCGTTCACGAGCTCGCTCGCGATGAGCGTGCAGATCACCTCCGCCGCCGCGACGACCTCATCGGTGCGCGGCGGGATGGGCGGGTCGCGGTCGTCCGACGTCTTGTGCTCGACCAGGTGCGCGACTTCGGAGATGTGGACGTAGTTCTCGCCGTAGGTGCGGATCAGCCGCTCGTCCACCTCGCAGATGATCGTCTTGGCGATGTCGCAGGCCGTGCGATTGAGCCAGAGCGCCGCGCCGAAGCTCATGTAGCCGTTCTCGTTCGGCGGCGAGGTCTTCACCAGCGCCATGTCGAAGTGGTTGCTCCAAAGCTCCTTGATGATCGACTGCCGGAAGTTGCCTGCCGGCACGTAGTCGGCCAGCCCAATACGCACCTGCTGGCGGTCGGCGGGCGTGGTGAAGCCGGTGACCAGATGGAACGCGTCCTTCGTTTCGGGCGTCGCCCACACGAACGGCGACACATAGTGGTGGAGCGTGACGTCCCGAAGCTCGTCCTTGCGCGCCAGAAGCGCTGTGGCGAGCGTCTCCGGGTTGCTGGTGAACATCCCGAGGTAGACGGTGCTCCCCGAGCTTACCGCCCTGACGGCGTCCTCAGCGCCGATCAGCTTGTCGGCGTGCCGCTGCTTCCAGTCCATGGTTGGCCTCCTCTGGTGGTCGAAGTTCGAATTTCGAGGTTCGATGTTCGAACGTGGAGCTTCGCCAGCATAGCGACGGTAGGCCTAGGGCGTCAAAGCGACGCGCTTCAGCCGCGGCTTCTGACCGGCACGAAGCTGCGCCAGCCTGCCAGCAGGCCTCATCCCGCAGAACGCCCTCGAAGTTCGAACTTCGAGCCTCCAGCTTCCAGCCACGAACCTCGAGCCTCGAGCCTCGAACCTCGAACCTCGTACCTCGAACTTCGAGCCTCGAACTTCGAACCTCGTACCTCGAACTTCGAGCCTCGAACCTCGAACTTCGAGCCTCAGCCTCGGTACTCGAGGACCTGGACTTTGGTTTCGTGGGGGAGTGTGCTCTTCGTGACGGAGAGCTTGGGCTGGCGTTCGTCGAGCGCGCCCTTCGCGCCGATCTCGTTCAGGAAGCGGTCGAGCGGCTCCAGGTCGCCGTCCTTGGTGGCGGGCGTCTGGTAGTGCATCGGGATGACCAGCTTCGGCCCCAGCAGGCTCACGGTCTCCGCCGCCTGCGCGCCGCCGATGGTCGTGCCGCCGCCGACGGGCGCGAGCAGAATATCGGCGCCGCTCAGCTCCTCCACCTGCTCCGGCGTCGGCACGTGGCCCAGGTCGCCCAGGTGGCAGATGAGCACGTCGTCCAGCTCGATCACGTAGGCCGTGTTCTTGCCCCGCGCGGCGCCCTTCTCCGCATCGTGGTAGGTGCGGATGCCGATGATTAGCACGCCGGCGATCTCGAACTCGCCCGGGCCCTGCACCACGCGCGGGTCGCCCTGCACCGCGGCGACGTTGTTGTGGGCCGGGTGGTCGTGGCTCACCGTCACGATATCCGCGTTCGGCCGGCCGATGGTGTAGCCGGTGCTCTTGGCGCACGGGTCCGTGACGACGGCCGCCTCGCGGCCTCGCAGCCGGAAGCAGGAGTGACCGAGCCAGGTGATCTCCAGCGGCATTGCTCTTAGCTTACGACGCCGAGAAGCAGAGCGCTACATGGTGCCCGCCGAAGCCGTAGCCGTACGTCATCGCGTTGTTGACGGAGAGCTTCGCCGCCTCGTGCGGCGTGTAGTCCAGGTCGCAGCCCTCGGCGGGCGTATCGAGGTTGATCGTGGGCGGGATCACGCCGGTCTCGATGGCCTTCAGGCACACGATGGCGTCCAGCGCGCCCGCGGCGCCGCCAAGATGCCCGAGCATCGACTTCGGCGCGCTCAGCGTCAGCTTGGACGCGGTCAGCCCGCCGAAGATGCGCTTGATCGCGTCGGTTTCCATCCGGTCCAGCTCCGGCGAGCCGGAGCCGTACGCGCAGAAATAGTCGATCTCGCTCTGGAGCAGCATGGGCTGGCGCAGCGCGGCCTGCATCGCGCGGCCGGCGTCCTCGGCGCTGGGCAGGTACGCGTTCGGCTCGGTCACGGACGCGGCGCCCGCAAGCTTCCCGTAGACGCGCGCGCCGCGCTGGCGCGCCAGCTCCGCGCTCTCCAGCACGAGGACGGCGCCGCCCTCCGAGAGCGGGAAGCCGTCGGCCGCGGCGTCGAACGGGCGGCAGGCGCGCTCCGGCTCGTCGTTGCGCGTCGTGAGGATGCCCATCGCCGAGAAGGCCGCGATCGCCGCGGGCGTGAGCGGCGCGTCCGCGCCACCGGCGAGCGCCACCTCGACCTCGCCGCTGCGGACCATCGACGCGGCGATGCTGAGCGCCATGCTGCTCGCCGCCGCCGGCGCGGCGACGCCGAGCGCCGCCCCGCGCAG
>JBBDNH010000230.1:0-3108 GCA_040877745.1 Dehalococcoidia bacterium | reverse complement strand
GCCTCGTCGGCGGCCTCGGCGTCGCGCCGGGCGCGAACATCGGCGACGACGGCGCGCTCTTCGAGCCGACGCACGGCAGCGCGCCCAAGTACGCCGGCCAGAACAAGGTCAACCCGATGGCGATGATGTTCTCCGGCATGCTCATGCTCCGCCACCTGGGCGAGCGCGACGCGGCCGACCGCCTGGAGAGCGTCATGGCGGAGATCATCCGTGAGGGCAAGAGCGTCACGTACGACATGAAGGCCGACCGCAACGACCCGAGCGCCGTCGGCACATCCCAGGTCGCGGACGCGATTATCGAAAAGCTGCACGCGTAGGGGCGGCCATCCGGTCGCCCAGAACCGTGTTGGCCGCGTAGGGGCGACCATCCGCTCGCCCAGGGCAGGCGGACGTGTAGGGGCGATCATCCGCTCGCCCAGAATCGTGTTGGCCGCGTAGGGGCGACCATCCGGTCGCCCGTAACCGTAGGCGAGGCTTTCCAGCCTCGCCTCTCTGCGAGTAAGCTAATCCTGCCATGGAGCCGCGCATTCAGTACGCAAAGACCAGCGATGGCGTGAGTATCGGCTACTGTCTGCTCGGCGAAGGAACACCACTGGTCTACACGTCTAACATCTGGGGCGACCTGCAGTGGTACCTCAACGACGAGGCAAGCCGCAAATCGGTTGATCAGCTTGTTGCAGAGGGCTGGCGCGTCATCAGGTACGACGGGCGCGGAACAGGATCCTCGGAGCGAGATGTAACCGACTTTTCTCTTGAAGGCCGCGTTCGAGATCTGCGAGCGGTCATCGATTGCCTAGATGTTGAGCGCTTCGTGCTCTGTGGTTACGGCCAGGGTGGGTCCGCGGCGATCGCATACAGCGTCGAACAGCCGGACCGCGTGTCGCACCTGGTGCTTGTGAACTCGTTTGCATCGGGTTCTGCCTACTACGAGAAGATACCAGCCATGCGCGCACTCATAGACCTGCGGTCGATGGCCCAGGAGCAGTGGGAGTTCTTTACGATCACGCTTGCTACTGCAGCGACGGGCTTCAAGGATGCCGTGCGCGCGAAGTCGACCGCTCAACTCTTCCGGACAGCGATGTCCGCTGAGGCGTTTTTGTCCTATGTTGAGGCGGCGCGAGAGATCGATGTAACGGCTCTCCTACCGATGCTACGCGTAGCCACGCTTGTGGTTCAGGACTCGTCGGGATTCGATACGGAAGATCTTTCGCGGCACCTGGCCTCTCGGATCCCCGACGCCTGCTTCGTGAGCACCGACGACTATACGGAGGAGCTTCACGCCTTCGTTCTTGGCCGCACGATGGAAAAGCGGCCTTTGGCCCGTCAATCGACTCCCCCCGGCAGTGCGGCCCGGACGGACCTCACGGTCATCCTCTTCGCCGACATCGCGGACTCCACGGCGCTCACCGAGCGCTTGGGCGACGCCGCATTCCGCGACAAGGCGCGCGACCTGGACGACGCGCTGCGCCGCGCGATCAGCTCGAACGGCGGGACGGCCATCGAGGGCAAGCTGCTGGGCGACGGCGTGCTGGCCACCTTCGGCGCGGCGCGCGAGGCGATCGCCTGTGCGGCGTCGATACACGAGGCGGGCAGCCACACAGGGCTGGCCCTACACGTGGGCATTCACGCGGGGGACGTGATCCGAGAGGACAACAACGTCTTCGGCGGCGCCGTGAACATCGCCGCGCGCGTGGCGAGCGAGGCCGCTGCGGGCGAGACGCTCGTCTCGGCCACCGTCCGCGAACTGGCGCGCACATCGGCCGGTCCTTCCGCGGAAGGATTCGAGGACCGCGGCGAGCGGGAGCTGAAGGGCGTCGGCGAGCCGGTGCGTGTGTGGGCGGTCGTCGGCGCGAACTAGTGAGCCCGTAGGGGCGGCCATCCGGCCGCCCTCTGGCCGTCCGCCAGCGTGTAGGGGCGCCATCCGGCCGCCCGTAACCGTAGCCTCGCCCCGTCATTCGTAGGCGAGGCTTTCCAGCCTCGCCCAAACGCTAGTAAGCTGATCCTGCCATGGAACCGCGCATCCAGTACGCGAGACGCCCCGACGGAGCCAGGACAGCCTACGCCACGATGGGCAGCGGGCCGGTCCTGATCGTTGCTCCCGGCGGCGCCACGCACATCGAGTGGTACACCGGAGACACGCCCGCCCAACGGGCGTTCTGCACCGGCCTCGCGGGACATCGAACGCTCGTGCTCTACGACCGACACGGCTGCGGCCTTTCCGATCGCAACCGCACGGACTTCAGGGCGGAGGATGACATGCTCGACATCGAGACCGTGATCGCAGCGGTCGGTGCCGATACGGTCGACCTCTTCGGCGTCTCCTGGGGCGGCAATCCGATGCTTGCCTACGCGGCCCGCCATCCCGAAAGAGTCCGGCGTCTGGTACTCTACGGCACGTTCGCCGACGGCCGTCGGGATGATGCGATCCAGGCGCAACTGGACGCTCGTGCCGCGCTGCGTCGCGCCGAACCCGAGGCCTACCTCCGCTTCGAGGCTTCGCGCTTCTTCCCCAGCGGCACCGAGCCCGAGACGTTCCAGAGCCTCGTACGCATGTTCCGTGACTCCGCCACGCGAGAGATGCTCGAAAAGCTGGAGACCGTCCGGTTCGACAACCAGTCGGTCCTACTCGAGATCAAGACACCAACGCTTGTGCTGCACCGTCGCGGCGACCTGGTTTGTCCGTTCCCGTGGGGACGGTACCTGGCGCGCAAGCTGCCCAACGCCCGCTTCATTCCGCTGCAGGGCGACGCCCACTACCCCTGGGTCGGCGATGCCGAATCGGTCCTGCGGCCCACGATCGAGTTCCTCACCGACACGCCCCCGAGCGAAGCGGCGCCCGAACACACTGCCGCGCCGCAGGGCACCGCAATCATCCTGTTCGCCGACATCGCTGACTCCACGGCGCTGACGGAGCGCATGGGCGACACGGCGTTCCGCGAGAAAGCGCGCGAGCTGGACGAATCGCTGCGCGTCGCGATCACCTCGAACGGCGGCACGGCCATCGAGGGCAAGCTGCTGGGCGACGGCGTGCTCGCGACCTTCGGCGCGGCGCGCGAGGCGATCGCGTGTGCGTCGGACATCCATGACGCGGGCAGCCACACAGGGCTG
>JBBDNH010000229.1:0-17337 GCA_040877745.1 Dehalococcoidia bacterium | reverse complement strand
GGCCCAGATGGCGATGCAGTTCCGCGGAGCGCTGCTTCGCCCCGGAGACCCGGGCTACGACGGCGCTCGCGTGGTCTACAACGGCATGTTCGACCGCAAGCCCGGCCTCATCATTCGGTGCAGCGGCACGGCCGACGTGATCGACGCTGTCAACTTCGCTCGCCAGCACGACCTGGTGGTGGCTGTGCGCGGCGGTGGCCACAACATCGCGGGCAACGCTGTGTGCGACGATGGGCTCGTCATCGACCTTTCTCAGATGCGCGGCGTCCACGTCGACCGCGACGCGAAGACCGTCCGCGTTCAGGGAGGCGCCCTGTGGGGCGACGTCGATCGGGAAACCCAAGCGTTTGGCCTGGTCGCACCAGGTGGCATCGTCTCGCACACCGGCGTCGCCGGCCTGACGCTCAGCGGTGGCATCGGCTGGGTCCGGGACAAGTGTGGCCTGAGCTGCGACAACCTTATTGCCGCCGAGGTCGTCACCGCGAACGGCGAGCTCGTTGAAGCGAGCGAGAAGAAGAACAAGGACTTGCTGTGGGCGCTGCGCGGTGGCGGCGGCAACTTTGGTATCGTCACATCGTTCGAGTTCAAGCTGCACCCTGTGGGACCGATCGTCGCGGCAGCATTCCCGATGTACCCCATCGAAAAGGCGCCCAAGATCCTCCGCCAATGGCGCGACTTCCTGGAAGGGAAGCCCGACGAGATTACATCGGCGGCCGTCATGTGGACGATGCCGGTGGCAGAAGGTCTCCCACCCGGCGCGCAGGGCAAGGCTGTGGTGATCACCGGGGGCGTCTACGCAGGAGACCCGAACGAAGGCGAGAAGGCGCTGCAGCCGCTGCGAGAGTTCGCGGAGCCGCTGGGCGAAATCTCCGGCCAGCTGCCGTACCGCGCGGTCCAAGCCGCGTTCGATCCGTTCTTCCCCAACACCGGGGCGGTGCACAGCTACTGGAAGTCCGTCTATGCGAACGAGCTGTCGGACGAGCTGATCGATATCCTCGCCGACCTCGGCAACAACAGGAGTTCGTCGTACTCTCTGATCAACGTGCCGTATTTCGGCGGCGCCGTGAAGCGGGTGAAACCGACCGACACGGCGTTCTGGACCCGCGAGCCCTCATACATGCTCAGCCTGGATGGGAACTGGACGGACCCGAGCGAGCGCGAACAGCACGTTGCCTGGGTGCGCCAGGCCTGGGACCGGCTCCAGCCCCATTCGACCGGCGCCGTTTACCTCAACTTCATGGGCGAGGAGACCCAGGACCCGGATGCCGTTGTGCGCGCCGCGTTCGGAGACAACTACGCACGCCTGGTCGAACTCAAGACCAAGTACGACCCGGACAACCTGTTCCGGATGAACCAGAACATCAAGCCCCGCTAGCCGCGAGACTCGCCGGGCGCAGCAAAGGCCAGGCATATTCGCCTGGCCTTTGTCGATCTCGCAGGAAACCGCGTTAGCCGCCGCGCCACCGCACCTCGCAGAGGCGCACGGGGCTCTCGAAGCCCTTCAGCAGTCGATCGCCCATGTCTGCGAACAGCACGTCCTTGCCGATGCAGAGCTCGCGCACCACGTTCGCGACCAGGATCTGGCCGGGCTGCGCCTCGTCGCAGATGCGCTTGGCGAGCTGCACGGCGGCGCCGAAGAGGTCGTGATGCTCCATGACGGGTTCGCCGGCCGTCAGGCCGATCCGCACCTGCAGGGGCCGCAGCGCGTCCCGCTCGTTGTGCGCCGCATAGGCCCGCTGCGCAGCTACTGCGCACTCGACGCCACGCGAGGCCGCCGCGAACGAAGCCATGATGCCGTCGCCGGTGTGCTTGACTTCCGTGCCGCTGCATGCGCTCAGCGCATCCCTGAGCACTTGGTTGTGGACGCGCAAGACCTCCATCATCGCGGCATCGCCGAGCCGCTGCGTCAGCGCGGTCGATTCCTCCATATCGCTGAAGAGGATCGTGCGCAGCGCGGGCTGCTGGTCGGTCGACGCCGGATCCCCTGTGACCGGGTTATCCGCGAGCGAGCCCATGAACTGCTCGACGGCCTGCTGGTTGACCTCGATGACGGCATTCGGTATCGCGCCGTGCGCCTCACGGTGCACGGCAACCGCCTGGTCGATGCTCGGCGCGTCGACCAAGCAGAAGGCCCTTTTCGCGTCGTAGTCCACCCAGTAGGTCACGTACCGGACGCCGTACTTTCCCTGGATATCAACGTCCTTGAGGTGCAGCTCCGCGATCTCGTGCGGAGTGCCATCGACCGTTTCATGCCGGTCCATGTACATGGGCATGGTGCGCTACTCCGTCCCTCGCTTGACTCGCTTCGCGTGCAGAATAGACGAGCCGAACACGGCGTGTCAATGGTCCACCCAGGCTAGGCGCCGTTCTGAGGCATCTCAGACGCGTCCAGCCACTCGCGGCGGTACTCCATTAGCACAAAGCTGTTGTCGCCGCGCTGCGACAGGCCGCACTCCACGAAGCCCGCCTTCTGGAAGCTGCGGCGCGCCCGGCCGTTCCACGCAAGCGTCTTGAGGTGCACGCGGCGAAACCCGAGCCTGGTGACCAGATACTCGACCAGCAGGCGGACGGCCTCGGTGCCATAGCCGCGACCCCAGTAGCTGCGCTCGCCTACGGTGATCCCCAGCTCTGCTTCCTGGCGCAGCGTATCGATGTTGTAGTACATCACGTTGCCGATGTGCCGCCCCGCTTCGTCCTCGATGGCGAGGCTCCGGCGGTAGGGGCTGGGATAGAGCAGCTCGTCGCGATAGAGCGCCAGGTACTCGTTGTAGTTGACCGTGATCGGCCGCGCGGCGTCGAAGCGGCTCAGCTCGGGCTCCCGGCGCCAGCGAAAGTCGTCGGGCGCATCGCCCAGGCGCTTTTCGCGCAGCAGCACCAGCTCTCCGTGTGCGATCTCTCCGTGGACCAGCGTCGTCATGGTTGTTCTCGCTCTGCGATCAAACGCGCGGCACGCCGCACGATATCACGTTCGTTCGGATAGGTCATGAGGCGCAGCGCCTCCTCCACGGGTACCCAGCGGACGGCGTCGTACTCGCCGTCGTGGTGGGCCAGGCTGCCGCCGGTCGGCGCCATCAGGTGGTGCACCACACGCTTATCGTAGCGCGTGCCGTCGGGTCCGGTGAAGCGATAGCGGATCGTCCCCACATGCCCGAGGATGTCGACGCGAAGGCCGGTCTCCTCCTCCACCTCGCGCAGCGCCGTGTGTTCGATCGCTTCGCCGGCCTCCGGCGTGCCCTTAGGCAGCGCCCAGAGCTCCTCCCGGGTACGGCTGCAGAGCACGACCTCGATCCCTTCGCGACTTGTTCGATAGACGACACCGCCTGCGGAGATCGCGCGCTCAGCAGGACGGGCCGCCTCGGGCCTAGCCACGCGCTTTGAACCCAAGCGGGTCTTCCGCGAAGTCGACCTCGGCCAGCGCGGCGACGGCTGCCTCGCGAACGCGTTCGCCGGCGGCCGTGGCCAGCTCTTCGAGCACTTCCCTGGCCTGAGGGCCGCCGATCTCCCCCAGCGCGCCGATGACAGCGTCCTGCACCTGCTCATCCTCGTCTCGCAATAGCGGCAGCAGGTGCGGCGTGGCGGCTTCGTCCGCAATCGAGCCCAGGGCAACCGCCGCCTCGAAGCGCAGCTCGGCGTCGTCGCTCTCCAGCTCGGGGAGCAGCGCCGGCAGCCACGCCGGGTCGCAGCTGCGGCCCATCGCGTGGACGGCGCTGAGGCGCAGGCGGCGGTCGCCGTCGTCGAACGCCTCCTCGATGAGGTCGCGCACCCAGGGCTCGTCGCGCACGCCGATGGCCTCCAGCGCGCGACCGCGCACCTCCGTGACCTCGCTCTCATCGCGCGCGACGCGTCGCAGCAGGTCATCGATGCGCGAGGCGTCGCCGGGGTTGAGCTTGTCGAACGCGGCGTGCAGGACGAACCGCCCCAGCGCGAGCGCCGACTCCGCGCGCACCGAGGCGTCGGCGTCGGACTCGAGCAGCCCTACGAGCGCGTCGATCAGGTCGCGGCCTTCGTACTCACAGAGGCCCTGGACGGCGCGCCGGCGGATGGCGGCGTCGCGGTCGGCGAGCGCGACCAGGTAGATGGCATCGAAGTTGAGCTCGATGTTGTCCTCGGCTAGATCGATCAGCTCATCGACCACGCGCTGTCGGCGGACGAGGTCGAGCTCCATCCAGGTGCCGCTGAAGAACGTGGCTTCGTCAGGCCCAAGCGACGAGAGATTGGCGAGCTTCGAGATGGCGAGAGCCTCGGCCGGGTCGGCCAGCTCTTGAAGGTAGGTAGCGAAGTCCACGAAGCATGTCCCCCCACTAGAAAGTGTAGGGGGCCTGCGAAATTGCTGTCAAACGCGGCGCTACCCGGAGCTCGGTGACGACGCCTCCCGGCGGTCGCCGCCGCTGCCGATCTTCGGCTCGGTGCCCGCCAGTAACCGCTCGATGTTCTCCCGGTGCAGGACGATCAGCAGCGCCGCGCCGATGACGGCGTACACCGCGTACGCCCACGGGTGGATCTCGAGCGCCGCGAGGACGACGAACACGACCGCGGCGACCGGCGCCATGCCGACCGTCATCACGGACATGATTCTGGTCGTGGCGACCAGGCCCGCGGCGACCGGCAGCATGGCCAGCGACGCGATGGGGTTCATGCCCAGCAGCACGCCGTACGACGCTGCGACGCCGCGTCCACCACGGAAGCCGGCGAACAGCGGCCAGTCGTGCCCGACGGCAACAGCGAGGCCCGTCACCGCGACGACGTACGGCTCATCCGAGATCAGCCGCGCGATGACGACCGGCACGACGCCTTTCGCCAGATCGCCGATGAGCGCGACGACACCCCAGCGCGCGCCCACGGTGCGGAGAACGTTCGTGAAACCGGTCTTGCCACTGCCGAACTCCCGAATGTCGATGCCGCGCGCGACGCGCCCGACGATCAGGCCTGTGGGGATGGAGCCAATGCCGTAGCCCATCGCGGCGTAGACGAGGAACTCCCACCACACGGCGTTAGCGCTCCCTCCGGCTGCGGAAGTTCAGCCTCAGCGCGACGCCCTGGAAGCCGAAGTGATCGCGGATCACGTTCTCCAGGTAGCGGCGGAAGCTGAAGTGCACCAGCGACGCGTTGTTCACGAAGAACACGAAGGTCGGCGGACACACGTCCGCCTGGGTTGCGTAGAGCAGCTTGACGCGCTGGTTGCGCACGATGGGCGGCGGCTGCTCGACCGCGGCGCGCTGGATCACCGAGTTGAGCGGCCCGGTATCGATGCGCCGCTGCCGGTCGTCGCAGATGCGCAGGGCGTCGCGCAGCAGCGGCGTGATCCCGGTGGCCTCCTTCGCTGAGATGATGCAGAACGACGCCCACGGGGCGAACTTCAGCTTTCTGCGCACTCCGCGCTCGAAGTCCTCCAAGGAGGCGCCCGCCATCAGGTCCCACTTGTTGGCCGCAAGCACCAGTCCGGTCTTCGCTTTCAGCGCAAAGCCCGCGATGTGCAGGTCCTGCGAGGTGAGGCCCTCCGTCGCGTCGAAGACGACGATCGCCGTATCAGCGCGGTCCAGCGCGTGGCGCGCGCGCAACGATGCGTGATGCTCCAGCGCCTCGTGCACCTTGCCCGGCCGGCGCAGGCCCGCCGTGTCGACGAGCTCGATGTCCCTACCTTCAAACACGAACGGCGTGTCGATCGCATCGCGAGTCGTTCCGGGCACGTCCGAAACGATCACACGCTCCTCGCCCAGGATCGCGTTCAGCAGCATCGACTTGCCCACGTTGGGCCGGCCCACGATGGCGAGGCGGGGCGTGGCAACAGGTTCTTCTTCCGGCGCGGGCGGCAGCACCTCGAGCACGCGATCGAGCACCTCCGTCATCCCGATGCCGTGCTGCGCGCTCACGGCGATCGGCTCGCCGAGGCCCAGCTCGTAGAACTGCACGGCCGCCTCGCGCCGCGCCTCGTTGTCGACCTTGTTCGCGAGCACGAACACCGGCTTGCCGGCGCGCCGAAGGACGTCGGCGACCTCCTGGTCGGCAGGGATCACACCGACCTTGGCGTCGACGACAAACAGCAGCACGGCCGCCTCCGCGACGGCGGCCTCCACCTGTCGCCGGATCAACGCCGGGTAGCCACCCTCCCCCGTCGGGTCGAGCCCGCCGGTGTCGACGAGGCGGAAGCTCTCGTCGCGCCACGTGACGTCGCCGTACAGACGGTCGCGCGTCGTTCCGGCGAGCTCCTCGACCAGGGCCTGCCTGCGTCCGAGCATGCGATTGAAGATGGCCGACTTGCCCACGTTCGGACGTCCGACGAGCGCGACGACCGAGCGCTTCGCGCCCGCCGGGCGCTGGTTGGGTTCCGTCGCGGCGGCAGGGCTCATGGCGTCGCACCGTCGATCGCTTCGATGATCACCCGCACGGTGACGGTCGCCTGCTCCACGCTGGCGTCTTCGGGCAGCAGCAGCGCGACCGTACGCTGGACGTCGGTGCTGGCGTCGTCAATCGGCACCGGCACGGTCGTCACGCCGCCGGCGGGCTCAAGCGTCTGGAACACCTCGCTCGGGCCGGAGACGACGACCAGCGGCGGATCGACCTCGATGCCCGCGACGCGGAACCCGAGCGCGGGCGTGCCGGTCACGTCCGGCAGCACGACGAAGATCGCGCTGAACTGCACCTGTGCAAGCTCCACCTGGACCAGTACGCTTTCCGGCTCGACGACGACGCCCTCGATGTTTGCGCCGAGCTCGTCCCGCGCCTGGAGGAGCAGCGTCTGCTCGAAGTCCGTCCGGACGCCGGTCAGGTTGACGTCGGCCTCGACCGCCGCCACCAGCTCGACGAGGCTCGCAGGCCCGGTCACCACGGCTTCGCCGGGCTCCAACGTGACCTGATCGACCTCGTAGCCCGGTGGCGGCGTCCCAACCATGCGCGTCTGCACGGGTACCGTGCGCGCTGTGACGTCTTCAAGCGTCACGGTGATCTCCGGCGGCAGCACTTCCACGATCTCCACTCGCGACCTGGTGGATTCGACGCGCACCGTGACCGTGGTTTCGTCCGTCGTGACGCCGGAGAGGTCGGCCCGCGCCTCGAAGTCCTGGGCGGTCAGCTCCTCCAGCACGCTCTCCGGCGCGCGCACGCGCACGGCGACGGACTCCGTCTCCAGGCAGGGCGGCGAGACGGCGCGGCCCGCGGGCGCGTTGACGCACTGGACCGGGATCGAACCCGCGACGCGCGCCGTGACTTCCGGGTCCTCCCGGTCGGTGACGTAGATCCACAGGCTCACAGCGAGCACGACCGAGAGGATGCCCACGCCCCAGTTGTCGCGCAGCGAGCCGGCGCCCTGGCGCGCGATGAAGCCCGTCGTCGCAAGAGCGGTGCGCAGCCAGCCTATCACGCGCTCCATCAGGCTTCCTCGCCCCCGGCCTGCGCGGAGTCGAGCAGCCGCGTGAGCAACCCGCGCAGTCGCGTCTCGTCGAGGCGCGAGTATATCCGCCCGTCCGCCGCGACGGCGATCGTCCCTGTCTCTTCGGAGACCATGAGCGCTACCGCGTCCGTGCCCTCGGTCACGCCGAGGCCGGCACGATGGCGCAGCCCCATCTCGCCCGGCAGCCGGGTCTCGGAGAGGGGCAGCGTGCAGCCGGCGGCGGCGACCTTCGCGCCGCGCAACACAACAGCGCCGTCGTGGAGGGGCGAGTTCGGGAAGAAGATGCCGCCCAGTAGCTCCGGCGATGGCTCCGCCGCGATCGTCACGCCGGTCTCGACGTAGTTCTCTAGGCCCGTCTCGCGCTCGAAGACGATGAGCGCGCCGTGGCGCTGCGCGGACATCTCCATCGCGGCCCGGGTCACCGTGTCGATCAGGCCGCTCACGGCGGTCTGCGACCAGCCGCCGAAGCCGGTGCGCCCGACGCGCTCCAGCGCGCGCCGGATCTCCGGCTGGAAGATGATCGGCACGGCGATGATGAGGCCCGTTATGGAGTTCCGGATCAGGAAGTCGAGGACTTCCAGATTGAGGACCCGCGCGATGAGCACGATGCCCACAAGCAGCACAGCCGCGCCGCGCAGCAACGCCATCGCCGCAGTGCCGCGCACCAGCAGGAAGGCGCCGTAGATGATGATCGCGATGAGCGCGACATCGAGCGCGTCGATCGCATCGATGCGGTCCAGGATGCTATCGATCTCATCCCGGAACTCACCCATCGCCGGCTACTCCGATGCCTCGCCCAGCAGGAGCAGAAGGAGGGCTGCCTGGGCGTGCAGGCGGTTCTCGGCCTGGTCGAAGACGACGGACTGCGGCCCTTCGATCACCTCTTCGGCGATCTCCTCGCCGCGGTGAGCCGGCAGGTCGTGCATGAAGATGGCGTCCGGCCGGGCGAGGCTCATCAGCTCAGCGGTCACCTGGTAATCGGCGAACGCGCGCAGCCGCTGCTCGTACGAGTCTTCCTGGCCCATGCTCGTCCAGACATCGGTGTAGACGACGTCCGCGCCCGACGCCGCATCCTTGGGCGCCTCGACCGTGCGGAAGCTGCCGCCGGAGGCCTGCGCATAGCCCTCGACATCGATCAGGACGTCCTCCGGCAGCCGGTAGCCCGGCGGCGAAGCGATGGTGAAGTGCGCGCCGGCGAGCGTGCTCGCCTGCGCGAGCGACACCGCGACGTTGTTCCCATCGCCGATGTAGGCGATGCGGACGCCGCGCACGTCGCCCTTCCTCTCGCGCACGGTGAGCAGATCGGCGAGAGCCTGGCATGGGTGCGACTCGTCTGAGAGCGCGTTGATCACGGGCACCGGCGACCAGTGCGCCAGGTCGACCAGCGTCTGCTGGGCGTACGTGCGCGCGACGATGCCCTGGACGTACCGGCTCACCGTGCGCGCGATGTCCGCGACGGACTCGCGCTGGCCCAGCCCGACCTCGCTCTGGGGGAGGTAGACGGCGTGGCCGCCCAGGCGCTGCATGCCAACGTCGAAGCTGACCCGCGTGCGCAGCGACGGCTTCTCGAAGATCATCGCCAGCGCCTGCCCTTCGAGCGCGCGGGGATAGCCGTCGCGCTTCAAGCGGGCTGCCACGGAGAGGATGACCTCTAGCTCATCGGCGCTGAGGTCGGAGATCGAAATGAGGTCTCGGCCGCGCATCGGGCTACTACACTGTCGTGATTGCATCCGCAGTATAGCAGGGCGGCCAGAGGCCGCGACGCTGCGCACACAGTCGCAGCGCACTTGCATGCGGCGGCGCCACGCTGCTATGATGCTCAGGAAGCGAGCACCTTTAATCCGGTCCGGAGAGGCCGGGAAGGGGCGAACATCGTGGGCGCGCGCCCGAGCCAACAGCCGACGCATACCTACCTGCCCTCCCCTTCGCCCAGTGCGAGCGGGAGGCTTTTCTATGCCTGACGGCGCCGTCATGTCCGCCGAGGAGATGCGCCGCGCGATCGTGCGCGTCGCGCACGAGATCGTGGAGCAGAACGAGGGCTGCCGCGATCTCATGCTGGTCGGCATGCGCACGCGCGGCGTGCCGCTCGCGCAGCGCCTGGCCGCCGCGATCGAGGAGTTCGAGGGCGAGCGCGTTGGCGTCGGCGCGCTGGACATCGGCCTCTACCGCGACGACCTGCCCGAGCGCGGCACGCGCGTCGAGATCAAGCCGAGCGAGCTGCCACAGGACATCGCCGGCAAGCGCGTCGTCCTTGTGGACGACGTGCTCTACACCGGCCGCAGCATCCGCGCCGCGCTCGACGCGCTGATCGACTACGGGCGCCCGCAGCGCATCCAGCTCGCCGTGCTCGTCGACCGCGGCCACCGCGAGCTGCCGATCCGCGCCGACTTCGTGGGCAAGAACATCCCGACCGCGATGCAGGACGACGTGCTCGTGCAGCTGGAAGAGACCGACGGCACGGACCAGGTGCTCGTTACGGAACGGAGGGATTAGCGATGGCCAAGAACGCCGTGCGACGTAGCCGAGCCTCGTCCACAGTCCGGGAACGCGAACAGCAGCAGCCTCTGCCACCAGAGGCCGAGCAGATTGCCGCCGCTGGCAGCGTCTGGCAACGCCGCCACCTGCTCGACCTGGACGACTTCACCGCTGCCGAGATCGAGCTCGTACTCGAGACCACGGACGCCATGAAGGAAGTCCTCGCCCGCGACGTCCCCCGCGTGCCGGCGCTCCGCGGCAAGACGATCGTCACGCTGTTCTACGAATCGAGCACGCGCACCCGCGCCTCGTTCGAGCTGGCGGGCAAGGTGCTCGGCGCGGACGTCATCAACGTCTCCTCGTCCGGCAGCAGCGTGCAGAAGGGCGAGTCGCTCATCGACACCGTGCGCACGCTCCAGGCCATCGGCACCGACGTGCTCATCCTGCGCCACGGCGCGAGCGGCGCACCCTACCTCGCCGCGCGCGAAGCCGCGTTCCGTGTCGTCAACGCCGGCGACGGCTGGCACGCCCACCCCACGCAGGCGCTCCTGGACGCGTACACGATGCGCTCGCGGCTGGGCGACCTGCGCGGCCGCAAGATCGTCATCGTCGGGGACATCGCACACAGCCGGGTCGCGCGTTCGAACCTCTGGGGGCTGACGGCGCTCGGCGCAGGGGTCGTCGTGTGCGGCCCGCCGACGCTGCTGCCGGTGGGGCTGGGCGCGTGCGGAGACGCCCTGGGGCAGCCGCCGGACGACATGGAGGAGGCGGGCCTCCCTCCGGTGCGCGTCGAGCACGACCTCGACCGCGCGATCGAGGGCGCGGACGTTGTGATGGCGCTCCGCCTCCAGCGCGAGCGCCAGGAGTCGGGACTGCTGCCGAGCTTGCGCGAGTACTCGCGGCTCTACCAGGTAAACGGCGAGCGGCTGGCGCGCGCCAAGCCCGACGCATTCGTCCTCCACCCGGGCCCGATCAATGAAGGCGTCGAGATCTCGTCCGAGGTCGCGCACGGCGCGCGATCGCTCATCGAGGAGCAGGTGCAGAACGGCGTGGCCGTGCGCAAGGCCATCCTCTACCTGCTGGTGCGCGGAGAGCGGCCACCGACGTCATGACAGACCTCCTGATCCGCAACGGGCGCGTGCTCGATCCAGGCTCCGGCCTCGATCTGGTGGGCGATGTCCTGATCCGCGACGGGCGCGTCGCGGCCGTGGGACCGAACCTGCCCGGCGACGGCGTGGAGGTCGTCGATGCGACCGGGCTCGTCGTCGCGCCCGGGTTCGTCGACCTGCACACGCACCTGCGCGACCCGGGGTTCGAGTACAAGGAGACCATCGCTACGGGCACGGAGGCGGCGGCGCGCGGCGGATTCACGACCGTCTGCTGCATGCCCAACACCGACCCGCCCATCGACACCCGCGCGACGGTCGAGTACGTGCTGCGCACCGCAGCCGCGAGCGCGCGCGTGCGCGTGCTGCCGATCGGCTGCGTGAGCCGGGGACGCGAAGGACACGATCTCGCTGAGCTGGCCGACCTCGCGGAAGCGGGCTGCGTCGCGTTCTCGGACGACGGCGCGCCCGTCGCGGACGGTGCACTGCTGCGCCGGGCGCTGGAGTACGCGCGCATCCACGGCCTGACGATCATCGACCACTGCGAGGACCCGGAGATCGCCGCCCTCGGCGTGATGCACGAGGGCTGGGTGTCGACGCGCCTCGGCCTGCGCGGCCAGCCCGCGGCCGCCGAGCAGGCCTACGTCGCGCGCGACATCGCCGTCGCGGCGCAGGCCGGCGGCCCGGTGCACATCGCGCACATATCGACGCGTGGCGCGGTCGAGCTGATCCGCACGGCCAAGGAGCGCGGCCTGCCGGTGACCGCCGAGGTGACCCCGCACCACCTGACGATGACGCACCACGCCGTCGCGTTCTCGGACGGCAGCACGCCGTCCGCGAACGGCGCAGGCCGAGATCATCCTGAGCTTGTCGAAGGGCATCATCCTGAGCTTGTCGAAGGACTAGCCTACGACACGCTCGCCAAGGTGAACCCGCCTCTGCGCTCCCGCGACGATGTCGCGGCGTGCGTCGAGGCGCTGCGCGATGGCGTGATCGCCGCCATCGCGACCGACCACGCGCCCCACGCGGACTACGAGAAGGCGTGCGAGTTCGACGAGGCGGCGTTCGGCGTCAGCGGCCTGGAGACGGCGTTCGGCCTCTGCATGACGCTGGTGCACTCCAAGGCGCTCGACCTGCCGACGCTGATCGAGCGGCTCACGTCCGGCCCCGTGCGCGCGCTCGGCCTCGACCGTTTCGTGTCGGGCCTCGGCACGCTGGCGGAAGGCGCGCCGGGCGACGTCGTGCTGCTCGACCCGGCCGCTGAGTGGACGGTCGAGCCGGAGCGCTTCGCCTCGAAAGGCAGGAACACCCCGCTCGCCGGCCGGACGCTGAGGGGCAAGGTCGTGGCGACGGTGTACGGCGGTGAGGTTGTGTGGTCGGGGGAGAAGGTGGAGGCATGACCGCTAGCGCCCACCTCGTTCTCGAAGACGGCTCGGCGTTCGCCGGCCGCGCGTTCGGCGCGAGCGCCGAGGCGACAGGTGAGGTGGTGTTCACCACCTCGATGACCGGCTACCAGGAGTCGCTCACCGACCCGTCCTTCGCCGGCCAGATACTCACGATGACCTACCCGCTCCAGGGCAACTACGGCGTGAACGAGTTCGACACCGAGTCGAGGCAGGTCCAGGTGCGCGGCTTCGTCGTGCGCGAGGCGTGCGAGCTGCCGTCGCACTGGCGCAGCGCGGGGACGCTGAACGAGTACCTCGTCTCCGCCGGCGTCCCCGGCATCGAGGGCGTCGATACGCGCGCGCTCACGCGGCGGCTGCGCTCGTCCGGCGTGATGATGGGCGCAATCTCCACCGCCGAGCCCGAGACCGCGCTCGCCCGGCTGCGCGAAGCGCCTCGATACGGCAGCAGCGATCTTGTCCAAGAGATCACGGCGGCCGAGCGCTTCGACTGGCCTGCACCCGACCGCCCGAAGCGAAGCGTCGTGGTCCTCGACCTTGGGGTGAAGCACAACATCCTCCGCATCCTGACCGGGCTGGGCTGCAAGGCGACCGTCGTGCCGTGCCGGACATCGGCCGGCGACATCCTCGCGCTCAAGCCGGACGGCATCGTGATGTCCCCGGGGCCAGGCGACCCTGCCCTGCTCGACTACGCGGTCGGCACCGCGAACGGCCTGCTCGGGCGCGTGCCGATCTTCGGCATCTGCCTCGGCCACCAGGTGCTCGCGCGCGCCTGGGGCGCCAGCAGCTACAAGCTCAAGTTCGGGCATCGTGGCGCGAACCACCCCGTGCGGGACAACGCAACCGGCCGCGTGACGATCACCGCTCAGAACCACGGCTACGCGATCGACCCCGACGGCCTGCCGTCGAACGTCGACGTGAGCCACGTCCACCTGAATGACGGCACGTGCGAAGGACTGCGCCATCGCGAGCTGCCGGCGTTCACGATCCAGTATCATTCGGAGGCCTCACCCGGGCCACGCGACAACCGCTACCTGTTCGAACGCTTCCTGCAGCTGGTGGAGGAGGTGCGCCAACCATGAGCGAACCTAGCTATCGACAGGCTACGATCGACGACGCTGGGGCGATCGCGGAGATCATCAACGCCGTGGTGAGCGAGCCGAACCCGGTGGGCTTCGACGGGCCGTCGTCGCCCGAACAGGTGCGTACCTGGCTCACGCGCCAGGGCGGCGAAGGGGCCATCTTCCTCTGCGCCATCGACGGCAGCGTGATCGGCTTTAGCGCCCTCGACTTCGACACCCACGAGCCCGACACCGGCGTCCTGGGCGTCTGGCTGCTGCCCGGCCATCGACGCAAGGGCTACGGCACGGCGCTCGCCGAGTACGCACTGGAGTTCGCGCGCGAAAAGGGCTTCAAGCGCATCCGGGGCCGCCTGCCCGCGCAGAACCAGACAGCGCTCAGCTTCCTTTCGGGCATCGGCGCGCTCGTGCCGATGGTCAACCCGGAGGCCGTCTTCGAGCTGCCGATCTACGACGAGCATGACTGACGTCCCGGCGGCCAAGGAGGCCGCGACGTGATCCGCCGCATCGATCCTGTTGGCCGCACCGCGTTCGGCGTGCTCTGCATCGGAGGCATGGCCGCGGAGGCGCTGCCGGTGCTGATCGCAGCGGGCGCGGCCGGCGGCGTTGCGTTCGCGGTCGATGGGCAGGAGGGCAAGGCGCTGGCGGTGTGGCTACTCTCGTGGGCCTGCGCGGCGTTCGCCGGCGCACTCTTCCTGGCGATCTTCTACACCATGTGGCCGCTCGCGTCTGACTGGATCATGGAGTGGCCCGGCTACGCGACCGGCTTCGCGATCGCCGGGGCGGGCCTCGCCCTGATGGCCGTGCTGCTGTTTGCCGTACCGATGCCGCTCTACCTGGCGGTGATCCTGCCGCTCGCCGCGACGTTCGCTACCGGCGCGGCGGTCGCGAACAGGCTCGCCGGCCTGAAGGCGCCCGCGGCTCGACCGCGGCAGCCGGTGCGAATCGCAAGGCGGCGGTAGGAAGAGATGCTACGAGGACTCGCTGGTGTAGACGACCTTGCCCGTGCGGATGATCTCGCGGAGGAAGAGCGTTGGATTCGCTAGCTCTACGGGTGTATACCCGAGTGGCGAAAGGCGGACATCCGCTTCTGGTAGTAGCTCAGCCAGGAGTTCCTGCCTGCGCCACATCGGCACGTTCGAGAAGGCCGGCGAAATGATGGCCAGGTCAATGTCGCTCCACTTACGCGCGTCACCCGATGCGTACGAGCCGAACAGGATCGCCTGCTGCACGGGGGCTGCATCGGCCAGGTCATCGACGACCGAGCGCACGATTTCAGTTATGTCAGTCGCTGTCGTAACCACGAGTAGATTTCCTTTGCACCATCATAATACCACCGCGCTGTCTCGGCACCAGGCTCCGTGCCCTCGGGATAACGGCTCGGTATCAGCTGCCAGAATAGCTTTCGAAGGAACTCCTTCTGTTCGTCGTCGAGCTTTATGCCGACCTCCCGTGCAAGGTAGAGGAGGTTGTGTGTGCGCTCCGGCTCCTCGCTTCTCTGCTCGATCCAGATCGGCTTCAAGATCTTCTCGACAGCTTCATGAGAATGAAAGAGGCTTGCGCGAACAAAGCCTTGGTCTAGGACAAGCTTCGCCACACCAATATCGCCGTCCGCGATTCGTACCCACTCTGCTGTCTCAGGCTTCATCGCTGCATCCTAGACACGCGCTTAGACTCGCGTCAATCAACCCATGACCAAGCCGTCTAAAGTCCTCATCATCGGCTCCGGGCCGATCGTGATCGGCCAGGCGGCCGAATTCGACTACGCCGGCACGCAGGCCTGCAAGGCGATGCGCGAGGAGGGCGTCGAGTCAGTGTTGGTCAACTCCAACCCGGCCACGATCATGACCGACGAGGGTGTCGCGGACGCCGTCTACATCGAGCCGCTCACGGTCGACGTCATCGCGCGCATCATCGAGCGCGAGCGGCCGGACGGCGTGCTACCGACGCTCGGCGGGCAAACCGGGCTCAACCTCGCCGTCGCGCTCGCGGAGGCCGGCGTGCTCGACCGCTACGACGTGCGGCTGCTCGGCACGTCGCTCGACACGATCCGCCGCGCCGAGGACCGCGAGCTGTTCCACCAGCTCCTGATGGACATCGGCGAGCCGGCTCCCGAGAGCGAGACCGTGACCTCGCTCGAAGGCGCGCGCGATGTCGCGCGGCGCATCGGGCTGCCGCTCGTCGTGCGGCCGGCGTACACGCTCGGCGGCACCGGCGGCGGCATCGCGGCGACGCAGGAGGAGCTCGAGCGCATCGTGGCGGGCGGCCTCGCCGCGAGCCCGATCAGCCAGGTGCTGCTGGAGCGCTCGTTGCTCGGCTGGAAGGAGATCGAGTACGAGGTGATGCGCGACGGCAACGACACCTGCATCACCATCTGCAACATGGAGAACTTCGACCCGATGGGCGTCCACACCGGCGACAGCATCGTCGTGGCGCCGAGCCAGACGCTCACGGACAAGGAGTACCAGATGCTGCGCTCGGCCAGCCTGCGCATCATCCGCGCGCTCGGCGTCGAAGGCGGCTGCAACGTCCAGTTCGCGCTGGCGCCGCGCCCGGAGGTCGCGGAGTGGGCCGTCCCTAAAGGCGAGGGCGACCCGCCCTACTTCGTCATCGAGGTGAACCCGCGCGTCTCGCGCAGCTCGGCGCTCGCGTCCAAGGCGACAGGCTACCCCATCGCGCGCGTGGCGGCCAAGATCGCCGTCGGCAAACGGCTCGACGAGATCCCGAACGCCGTCACCCAGCGGACGACCGCGGCGTTCGAGCCCGCGCTAGATTACGTGGTCGCCAAGATCCCGCGCTGGCCGTTCGACAAGTTCCCCCTGGGCGAGCGCGGCCTGGGCACGCAGATGAAGGCGACCGGTGAGGTGATGGCCATCGACCGCTCGTTCGAGGCCGCGATCCAGAAGGCCGTGCGCTCGCTCGAACAGGGGGGCCGTTCGCTCCTGTGGGAGGACCCGGCCTGGAGCGACGAGGACCCGTGCGCAGGGCCGCTCCCGGCTACGGACGACCGGCTCTGGCGGCTGATGGCCGCGCTCCGCCGCGATGCCGACCCGCTGGAGCTAACCCGCAAGACCGGCGTGGACCCCTGGTTTCTCGACAAGCTCGCCAACATCGCAGCGATGGAGCGCCGGTTGCTGTCCGAGGAGCTTTCGCCGGACATGCTGCGCGACTCGAAACGCCTCGGCTTCTCCGACGAGCAGATCGGCGCGCTGGCCGGCGAGCTGCCGGGGCGCGTCCGCCAGCGCCGGATCGAGCTCGGCATCCGCCCCACCTACAAGATGGTCGATACCTGCGCGGCTGAGTTCGACGCGGCGACGCCCTACTTCTACAGCACGTACGAGGAGGAGAACGAGGCCGAGCCGCTCCCTGGCAACAAGGCGCTCGTCATCGGCAGCGGGCCGATCCGCATCGGCCAGGGGATCGAGTTCGATTATTGCTCGGTGCACGCAGCATGGGCGCTGCAGGAGGCCGGCTACCGCGCGATCATGGTCAACTCGAATCCGGAGACGGTCTCGACCGACTTCGACACGTCCGACCGCCTCTACTTCGAGCCGCTCGACGAGGAGGGCGTGCGCGACATCCTCGACAACGAGGCGGGCGATTCGAACGTGGCGCCGCCCTCTATTGTGCAGTTCGGCGGGCAAACGGCGATTAACCTCGCCGGACCGCTGCACCTCGCAGCGCTGCCGATCCTCGGCTCGAGCGCCGAGGCGATCGATATGGCCGAGGACCGGCGCCGCTTCGAAGAGTTCCTGACCAAGCTCGATATCCCGCAGCCGGCCGGCGCCGCAGTGACCAGCATTCCGGACGCGCTCGTCATCGCCGAGCAGATCGGCTATCCGGTGCTGATCCGGCCGAGCTACGTGCTGGGCGGGCGCGCGATGGAG
>JBBDNH010000228.1:0-3164 GCA_040877745.1 Dehalococcoidia bacterium | reverse complement strand
GATCGTCGCGCCGCGGGACATCGGAAAGGGCGCTCGCACCGGCGCCGGAGTCGGAGGGCGCGATCGAGACGAACTGGTCGCGCCGCCGCCTGCTGGCGCGCGTGAGTATCGTGCTGGTGATGCTCGGTGTAGGCGGCGCGGCCTTCTTCCGCGCCGGCTCGCGCGCCACGCCTACCGGCCCCGTGCGCGCGGACGAGCCTGCGCTGATCCCTAGCGACCCGGCCTTCGTTGCAACGTCCGGCCAGTCACCGAAGATCACGCCCACCGAGGACCACTACACGGTCGACATCGACCTCGAGAACCCGCTCATCGGCGAGTCGTCGTGGCGCCTGAGGGTCGACGGCGCCGTCGAGAACGAGCTCTCGTTCACGCTCGACGACCTGCGCGCTATGAGGACGGTCGAACGGCTCTACAACCTGTCGTGCATCTCCAATCAGGTCGGTGGCAGCCTGATCGGCAACTCGCGCTGGACCGGCGTCCCGCTCGACACGCTCTTCGACATGGCCGTCCCGCGCTCGGAGGCCGTGACGCTCCTCGCTCGTTCCTACGACGGGTATGAGGAGGGCATCCTGCTGGACGACATCCGCAACAAGGGCGCTCTGATCGCCATCGGCATGAACGGCATGCTCCTGCCGCGCGACCACGGCTTCCCGGCGCGCATGCTCTTCCCGAACCACTACGGCATGCGCAGCGTGAAGTGGCTCACCAAGATCACGCTGCTCACGGAAGACCGCGAGGGCTACTGGGCGCAGCGCGGCTGGGACCGCGACGCCGTCGTGCGCACGCAGTCGCGCGTCGATGCGCCCCGAGACGGCGAGGAAGTACGCGGACCGTTCGTGTGCGTCGGCGTCGCCTGGGCCGGCGCGCGCGGCGTCGCCGGAGTCGAGGTGTCGCCGGACGGCGGGGAGACCTGGCAGGCCGCACAGCTGGAGACCGAGCTCAGCGCACTCTCGTGGCGTCGCTGGCGGGTCGAGCTCGACCTCCCTGCGGGCCGGCACACGCTGGCCGTCCGCGCGACCGACGGCACGGGCATGCAGCAGGAGGCGCGGGAGCGCGACCCGCACCCCTCCGGCGCCAGCGGGTACCATCGCGTCGTCGTCCGGGTCCTGTAGCGTTGACAGCCCTCCCCGTCGCGCTATCATAGTGCCGCCATGCCCGACTTCGACGAGCAGCTCGAACGCGCGGCGCAGGCCGTCGCCGGCGCCTCGTATCTGATCGCGCTCGTCGGCGCCGGTCTCTCCAAGGAGTCGGGCATCCCCACGTTCCGCGGCGGCGACGGCCTCTGGGACAAGCACGGCGAGCCGCCCATGGACGGCTACCAGCGCTTCCTGGCTGACCCGGCGGCGTGGTGGGCGGAACGGCTCGCCCAGCAAGAGCAGCAGCGCGGCGGCGAGCTCGCCCGCGCGCTGGAGGGCGCCAAGCCCAACGCCGGCCACCTGGCGCTGGCGGAGATGGAGCGCCTTGGCTACCTGAAGCACGTCATCACGCAGAACATCGATAACCTGCACGCGGAGGCAGGCTCGACGCTGGTCACCGAGATCCACGGCAACCGCACCAAGATGCGCTGTATCGAGTGCGCGCGTCGCTGGCCGCGCGATGAGTTCAGGACCGACGAGATGCCGCCGCGCTGCCCGGACTGCGGCAGTCTGGTGAAGAGCGACACCGTGATGTTCGGCGAGGGCATCCCGCGGGACGCGATGGAGTCGTGCTTCCGCGAGGCCCAGCGCGCGGACGCCATCCTGCTCGTCGGCACCTCGGCGGTGGTGGTCCCGGCGGCGGAGCTGCCGGTGATCGTCTATCGCAACGGCGGCAAGCTGGTCGAAGTGAACCCGCAGGAGACCCAGCTCTCGGACCTCTGCGCTGCCGTCCTCCGCGCGCCCTCCGGCGAGGCGCTTCCCAAGCTGGTGGAGCGGGTGCAGGCGCTGGTGGCGGGCCGCTGACCGGCCGGCGCCACCGGACGTAGGGCGGGCTAGGCCGGAAGCCGGCTGAGCAGGCCCGCCTGGCGCTGCAGAATCAGCATGGCGTCCGCGGCGTTGATCGTCCCGTCGCCGTTCGTGTGAGCGTTCTCACTGCACGCCAGGCTCGAGATGAGTCCGGCCACGTACTGCAGGACGAGCGTCGCATCGCGGCTATCGACGGCGTCGTTGCAGTCCACGTCGCCCGTGAGGCCGGGCTGGCTGGCTGGCGGTTCGACCGGCGTGGCCGTCGCCGTCGCAGTCGGAGCCGCGGCCGTCGCAGTCGACGCTTGACCTGAATACACGGTTGTATTCGCCGTAGCCGAGTTGTTCGCCTCGTTCGTCTCGGCGATCACACTGAACGGATCCACAGCCGCTGTCGCCTCGATGCTCGCGTCGCCGATCGGCAGCAGGGCGCCGCTCACAGTCACCGCCGCAGTCGCAGCCGGCCCCGTGCCGAAGGGGCCGAGGTCGCAGTCCAGCCCGCCGCCGGCAACCGCGCCGACGATGGCGCAGGCGCCTCTCGATGTTGAGAAGCCCGTGTAGCTGAACGCAGCGGGCGCGCTAAAGAGCAGTCGCACTGAGGGCGACGGGCTGGCGCCGATGTTCGTCACCTGAATCGAGTACGTAAGCGCGCCGCCGCTCGGCGCCGGGTCCGGCGCGTCCGACATCGTCAGCGCAAGGTCGACGTCCGGCGGCGTTCCTCCGGCCGTGGTGGGCGTGGGCGTTGTGCTCACCGTGGCGGTGGGCGTAGCCGTCGCTGTGGCGGCCGGCGTGTCCGCGGCCGTGGGCGCGGCGATGCCCGTGCCCGTGGCTGTTGGCGTCAGGGTGCTGGTCGCCGTCGCCGTCGACGTATTCGTGAGTGTCGGCGTGGCGGTGTTCGTGGGCGTAAACGTGGCGGTGCTCGTATTCGTCGGCGTGCTCGTTGGCGTAAGGGTGCTCGTCGACGTGGGAGCGCTCGTTGGCGCGCCGGTCGCGGTGTTGGTAGGCGACAGCGTGTTCGTCGGTGTTGGGGTGGTGGTGTGTGTGGCCGTGTTGGTCGGCGTCGGCGTGTTAGTGGCCGTGGCCGTGTTGGTCAACGTCGGCGTGTTGGTTGGCGTTGGCGTGTTGGTCGCGGTCGCGGTCGCCGTGTTGGTCGGCGTCGGCGTGAGCGTGTTGGTGGGCGTCGGCGTGTTGGTGGGAGGCGGCGTTGGCGTGTAGGTTGCAGTC
>JBBDNH010000227.1:0-3167 GCA_040877745.1 Dehalococcoidia bacterium | reverse complement strand
CTCTGCACCTCTCGTGCCAATGAGCTCTTTCCGGCGCCTGCTGGCCCCCGGAGGATGATGCAGAACTGAGGAACGAACATATCATGCACCGGTCGCGTGGCCTTGATGGCTATTCGCAGCGGGCCGGAAGCGGATCAGCGTCGTTTCGTCGCTCACGTCGTCGAACACCGCCTCGAGCGGCATGTCCGTGCGCAGGTCTTCGTTCGCGCAGTCGACGACGTTCGTGATCAGCCTGGGGCCCTCCTCTAGCTCCACGAGCGCGTAGTTGTACGGCGTGATGTCTGCGAAGGCCGGATGGTACTGCTGGTGCATGATGCCGTACGTGTAGAGCTTGCCTCGCCCGGACGCCTGGACCCAGTCCGAGGCTTCCGACCAGCACTCCTGGCAGCGCTCGCGGCCGGGCAGCCGGTGGCTGCCGCACTGCGAGCAGCGCTGGAGCATGAGCTTGTGCTGCTTCGCTCCGGCGAAGAAGGGCGCGGACGCTTCGTCGGCGGTCGGGATCGGGCGTTGGTACTCCTGCCCGGCCATCAGACGGGCACCCTCAGGCCCATCATGCTGCGCAGGCAGAACGCCTCGCCCAGGTGCATGAAGTTGTGGGCTGTCATGGTGTGCCCCAGGATGAACGCCTTGGTCTTGTTGTTCGTGAAGCCATCGAGCCAGGCGGCGTTTGGAGAGATCGTCCCGTTGGCGAACCCCTGCTTGACGAGCGAATGGTCGATCTGCTCGTCCAGCTCCTCCGGCTTCATCCCCGAGACGACTTCGATCGACCTCCGGCCTACCGCGTTCCGATACTCGCGCAGCGCGGCGAGATCAACGAGGCCGGTGAACTCGCCCACCTCGACGTCCGTCATGCCCGGGGTCATGTCCTGGCGATCGATACCCAGGCGCTCCGGCCAATCGCCGTCCAGCCACACCTGCGGCCGGCCGGCCACCAGGATGTTGACCGCCAGGTCCTCCGTGCGGGCGATGTGGAAGACGAGCCATGCCAGCGAGTTCAGGCCTTCGCCCGGCCGCATGCGCATCTGCGCATCGTCGACCTTGAACAGCTCGCCCATCGCGAGGCCGCCTTCGGGCTCGCCGACGCCGGCCGCGTGAGTACGAGCGTGGTCGAGAAGCAGCATCTGCAGAGCGTCCATCGATACCTCCTAGGCCGGGTGCGGGCTCAAGATCAGCGTGCAGTGGTGGTCGAGGATACCGCCGTTCCCCGAGACGAGCACGACGTCGTGCTTATCGACCTGGCGCTCGCCGCCCTCTCCGCGGGTCTGGATGACGCCCTCCGAGAGCGGTGTCATGCCCCACATGTAGTAGCCGGAGAGCTGGCCGCCGCCGGTGTTCGTCGGCAGGGCGCCTCCGGGGCCGAGCTTGCCGTCCGCGACGAAGGGTCCGCCTTCGCCCTTCGGGCAGAAGCCGTAGTCCTCCAGCGTCACAAGCACCGTGTAGGTGTAACAGTCGTAGAGCTGGCAGACGTCGATGTCCTCCAGCCCGATGCCGGCCATCGAGAACGCGCGTTCCTTCGAGATGGGCGCGCCGGTCTGCGTTTCGACGTCCCAGCCGGCGCGCTTCAGGTCGCCCGGGTGGCCCTGCCCCATCCCCCAGATGTAGGCCGGCGGCTGCTTCATGTCCTTCGCGCGCTCGGCGGCTGAGACGACGACCGCGACGCCGCCGTTCGAGACGAGGCAGCAGTCGAGCAGGTGGAGCGGCTCGGCCACCCAACGCGAGGCGTGGTAGTCCTCGATCGTCATCGGCTCGCGCTGCTGCGCCAGAGGGCTCATCGTCGCCCACTGGCGCTGCGCGACGGCAATCGCGCCGAAGTGATCGTTCGTGGTGCCGTACATGCCCATGTGCCGGCGCGCGGCGAGCGCGTACTGCGCGTTCACGCCGAACATGCCGAAGGCGCTGTAGAGGCCGGCCATCCCCGGCGGCACGTAACCCCCACCGCGGCCACCGTACGCGCCGCCGCCGCCGCTCCCCTCGCGCAGGGGCGCGTCGGCGAACACGCAGACGACGTGGTTCGCCATACCGTGCGCGATGGCCATCGCGGCGTACTGCACCATGATGCCCGCCGTCGCGCCGCCGGCCGTCATGCCGGAGAGCAGGCGCAGGTTCGTCAGGCCGAGGTGGTTCTGGAGGTCGAGGCCGCCCATGCCGGGCAGCGGCGTCACGCCCGTGTTCACCAGCAGCCCGTCGATGTCGTCCTTGCGCAGGCCGGCGTCGTCCAGGGCAAGGCGGATCGCCTCGGCCGCGAACCAGCCCGTGCTGTGTCCGTAGACCTTCCCCTGCTCGGTGATACCGAGCCCGGAGATGGCCGTCTTGCCCTTGAGCGCTTGGTCGTCCATACCAGCGCACCTATCATGCCACGCCGGAACCCCGCCCCGCCAGCCCAGCAGGGTCACGGGTCATGGCTTGGCCGAGATCGACCGGGGGTGCCATCGCTCGTATCATGGAGCGGATCATGGGCGACCGAAGTGCCTGGTTCGCGGTACTGACGCTGACGGCGACGCTGGCGCTCTCCGTCGCCTGCTTCGGCGGCGGGGACGACGAGCCGATCGCGTACCTGCATCGAGCCGACTCGATCCTCATCCAGAAGAAGACCACGACGACGTCGCCCGATGCCGTCCTGCCGGACCTGACGCTCTACGGCGACGGCACGATTATCTACCTCGAACGCCCGGGTGACCAGACCTCGCCCCTGCTTGAGGCGCTGCTGGCGGATGACGCCGTGCTCGGCCTGCTGGAGCTCCTCATCGACGAAGGCTTCCTCGATTTCACGTACGAGCAGCCGGAGCCGGATCGAGCGACGGACCAGCCGACGACGTACCTCTACGTCCGCACGATGACCGCCGCGAATGCCGTGAGCGCGAACGCCGTCGATAGCGTCCTGCCGGACGACGCCGGGGACGAGTTCGACGACTTCCGCAAGCTGCAGCGCCTCGTGGAGGAGCTGGACGCGATCGATCCGGTGGCGTTGGGAGGCTCGCCGCCGAGGGGCTACGAACCCGAGGACATGCTGCTCTTCGTCGAACCGAGGGACCCGCCGAACGTGGCCGGCTCGCCGCTCCAGTGGCCGAACACTGCGATCACGCTCGCTGACATCGCGCCGGGCTCGGAGCGCGTCGAGGTGGTGCTGGAGGGCGAGCAGGCTCTTGCCCTCGACGGCTGGGCGCCAT
>JBBDNH010000226.1:0-3185 GCA_040877745.1 Dehalococcoidia bacterium | reverse complement strand
CTCGCGCAGCGCTTCGCGCGCGTTGGGTGGGTCCATCTGGTAGCCGCGGCGGTCGCCGAACTGCGGCGCGGACTCTGCCGCCTCGCGGAACGGGCCGTAGAACGCGGAAGCGTACTTCGCGGCGTACGACAAGATCGGCGTGCTCTCCAGGCCATCTTCGTCGAGCGCAGCCCGGATCGCGGCGACGCGCCCGTCCATCATGTCGGACGGCGCCACGAGGTCGGCGCCTGCTCGCGCGTGCGAGACCGCCGTCCGCGCGATCAGCTCCAGCGAGCTGTCGTTGTCGACATCGCCGTCGACGATCACGCCGCAGTGGCCGTGCGACGTGTACTCGCACAGGCAGACGTCGGTGATGACGACGAGCTCGGCGTCCGCCGCCTTCAGCGCTCGCACGGCCTGCTGCGTGATGCCGTCCTCAGCGTAGGCCTCCGAGCCGGCGTCGTCCTTCGCAGCCGGCAGGCCGAACAGCAGCACGGCCCGTACGCCGAGCGAGCGCAGCTCCTCCGCCTCGGCCGGCAGCCGGTCGAGCGAAAGGTGGTACTGGCCGGGCATCGACGCGATCTCCTCGCGCACGTCCTGCCCGTGTACGACGAAGAGCGGGTACACGAAGTCGCCCGGCGCCAGCGTCGTCTCGCGAACAAGGCCGCGCAGGCCCTCGTTTCGCCGCAGCCGGCGGAACCGCGCGAAGGACTGTCTGGTGGTGATGTCGATGGTCATGTCGTCACGACTTCCAACTCAACGTACGTGATGCCCATCCTTAGGCGCCTCCCCGCTGCCGCCGAAGGTAGGCCTCCAGGTCGCCGATCAGGTCCCCCGCGGGCGGCAGGTCCGGGGTACCCGCCTCGCTGATGCCGGAGTCGATGCGGCGCTCCAGCTCCTGCAGGTACATCCTCATCTCGGCGTTGTCGGCCAGCGCCTCGTCCACCTGCTCGGTGAACTTCGTGCCTGCTTCCTCCAGCTTGGCCACGTCCGGCACGAAGCCGAACAGCTTGTCGAGCTCGTTCAGCAGCGCCAGCGCCCCGAGCGGGTTCACAGCCTCGCCCAGATAGGGCGGCAGGCCGGCCCAGAGGCTGGCTGCCGGTAGCTCTGCGCGACGCCACGAGTCGTGCAACGCGCCCACGACGCCCGTCGGGCCCTCATATCGAGCGCGATTGATCGTCATCCCCTCGAGCCGCCGCTGGAGCGACTCTTCGGTGCTGAAGCCGGTCACCGGCGTCGGCCTTCGGTGCGTCGTCGCGGCGACGAGCGAGCCGAGCGTGATCAGCCGCGTGCCGTCCATCCGCTTGAACAGCTCGCGGATCGTGCCCGTGAAGGAGCGCCACTTCAGATGAGGCTCGGTGCCCAGCAGGAGCACCACGTCGCCGTCGGCGTCCGGGTGTCGGTGGAAATAGAAGCGGTTGCCCGGCCACTGCATGTCGCGCTGGCCTTCCTCGGTGATGCGGATCATCGGCCGCGCGACCGTGAAATCGAAGAACTCCTCCGAATCGACAGACCCGAACTCCTCGGCGGACCAGGAGTCGATCAGGTGCCGGACGGCGAGCGTCGCCGCTTCGCCCGCGTCGTTCCAGCCACGGAACGCCGCGACGAACGTCGGCTTGCGCAACGACGGCAGCTCACTGAGGGAGATGTACTCCATCGCTTCCATTATAGGGCACGGCGTTTGGAGGTCAGCCGGCGTCACCCTCCAGTAGCGCGAGCAGGTCGCCGGGCGATACCACGTTCAGGCCGCCGAGCGTGCCGCTGCGGCCGAGCTGGAGCAACCGCGCGTCGCCGGTGCAGAAGTAGTCAACCTCAGCCTCGAGCGCCGCGGCGACGATCGGCGCGTCGCTCCCGAGGCCAGCTTCGAGCCAGCGCTGCTGCTGCTCCGCGGGAGCTTCTTCGGCCATCTCGAATCGTACTCGGCGGAACGTGTCCTCCAGGTACGCCATCGCACCCGGCGCCTTCTTCGCCACATTTCGCACCAACTCTTGGATGACTGTCGCAGAGGCGACGGGCTCGAATGCGCCGGCTGCTGCGGCATCCAGAATTCGCCTTGGCACACCCGAGCCGGCGTAAGCGCCGGAAAATAGGACGTTCGTGTCGAGAAAGACCCGCCACAGGGACCTAGATACCATATTTCCTGGCCAGGTCAGGGTACCGCTCTCGGAACAGCTCGTCCCTTACCTGACGGCCGCTCTCCAACATCTCCTGCTCGGTCACTCCCGACTCAGCGATTGCTCGCCGAAGCGCTGTCAGCGCTTCCAGCGCCGCCTGCTTTCCCGGCCGGACGATGAGTGCTCCTTCCGCCATAGTCAGCACCAGGTTGTCGCCGGGCTGTACTTCCAGCGCGTCACACACCTCGCTCGGCAACGTGACCTGCCTCCGCGGGCGCAGGACTGCCTGATATTCGTCACTCATCTCATGCGCTCCTAGTTCCGCTTCCAACGCCTTTCTCCGATGTCCGACATCGGACATCCGCCGTCAGACAGTATAGCTCTCCTCCAGCGTGCGTACCAGGCCCGCGATCGTGTGCTCCTCAGCTACGATGTCCGGCGCGCGGCCGAGCAGCTCTTCGGCTGTCTTCGCCGTGATCGGGCCGATGCAGGCGATCTGGCAGCGCCGCAGCGCCTCCACGTCCGCGCCCAGCAGGCCAACGAGGTTCCGCACGGACGACGAGCTCGCGAACGTCGCCACGTCGATCTCGCCCGCGCGCAGGCGGCGCAGGCCCTCAGCGTCCGCGTCCCGCGGCGGCGCTGCGACGTAGAGCGTCACTTCGTCGACCGAGGCGCCGCGCTCGCCCAGCTCGTCCACCAGCAGCTCGCGCGCGCCCTCAGCGCGCGGCAGCAGCACGCGCTTGCCGCTCAGGTCCGCGTCGAGCGCGTCCAGCAGGCCCTCGGCCGTGTAGCGGTCAGGCGTGACGTCGGCCAGCAGGCCGCGCCGCGCCAGCGCCGCGGCCGTCGCCGGGCCGATCGCGGCCAGCGACGCGCGCGCGCTCCGGGCATCGAGGCGCCTCTGCTTAAGAAAGTCGAAGAAGCAATCGACGGCGTTCGCGCTGGTGAACACCAGCCAGTCGTACACGCCCTCGCTCAGCGCGTCGACGGCCTTCGCGAGCAGCGCTTCGTCGTGGCGCGGCGTGATCTCGATCGTCGGCAGCTCGATCGCCTCGGCGCCAGCGGCCGTGAGCGCCCGCGATAGCTCGCTCGCCT
>JBBDNH010000225.1:0-3190 GCA_040877745.1 Dehalococcoidia bacterium | reverse complement strand
GGCTGGACCGCGCTGCGCAGAACAACCACAGCCTCCTGTGTGTGGGGCTCGATCCTGACCCCGAGCGCCTGCGCGCGGACGAGGTCGCCGGCTTCCTTCGCGCCATCATCGAGGCAACGAGCGACCTCGTCTGCGCATACAAGCCCAACCTCGCGTTCTACGAGCAGTACGGCGAAGCCGGCCAGCGCGCGCTGCGCGAGGTGCTGGACGCCGTGCCGGACCACATCCCCGTCATCGCCGACGCCAAGCGCGGCGACGTGGCGCACACGGCCGCGGCATATGCGCGCGCGCTCTTCGACGACCTGGGAGTCGACGCCGCGACGGTCAACCCCTACCTCGGCGGGGACGCTGTGGCGCCGTTCGTCGAGCGCGCGGACAAGGGTGTGATCATCGTCTGTCGCACGTCCAACCCCGGCGCGGTCGACCTCCAGGACCTCCAGGTGGCCGGCGAGCACGGCACGCGCCCGCTCTACGTGGCCGTGGCGGAGCTGGCGCTGCGTTGGAACACGAACGGCAACGTGGGTCTCGTCGTCGGCGCCACGTACCCGGAGGAGATGCGCCGCCTGCGAGAGCTCTGCCCGGAGCTGCCGTTCCTGGTGCCGGGCATCGGGCCGCAGGAGGGCGAGCTTGAGCGAGCGGTGCGCGCCGGCCTGGATGCGTCCGGCGGCGGCATCATCGTCAACGCGGCGCGCAAGGTAATCTACGCCGGCGAAGGGCCCGGCTTTGCCGAGGCCGCCCGGCGCGAGGCCACGGCCCTGCGCGACGAGATCGAGCGCTGCCGGCAGGCGTCGCGCGAGGAGTCGCGTGTCTAGCACACCTGTGGAGTTCCGCATGGGGGACGTCGTCCGGCTGCGCAAGCCCCATCCGTGCGGCGGGTTCGACTGGGAGGTGACCCGCCTGGGCGCCGATATCGGACTGCGCTGCCGGGAGTGCGCGCGTCGCGTGCTGCTGGAACGACGGACGCTCGAACGGCGGCTGAAGGAGTTCGTCTCTCGCGGCGAGCCGATCGACCCGGAGCAGGAGCGCCTGGTCTTCCAGCGTCACGAGCCGAGCGCCTGATGACCACCGAGGACGTGGCGCAGCCGCCGCCGCGTCGCTGGCGCTGGGAGTCGCTCACCGGCGGAGGATCGCTCTTGCAGGAGGACGCCTACAGGCGGCTCTGGACCGGCCGCGTCCTCTCGCACACCGCCCTCAACGCAGTGCTCTACACGCTGCTGGTGCTCGCCGTCGGTCAGGGCGGCGGCTCGAGCATCAAGAGCGCGCTGTTCATCACGGCCTACCTGCTACCGACGGCGACGCTGGGCACAGTGTCCGGCGTGATCGTCGACAGGCTGCCGAAGAACCTCGTGCTGACGGCGGTCAACCTGGCCCGCGCCGCCCTGATGCTGCTGCTCTTGATGTCCAACACCGAGCTCTGGACGGTCTACGCCATCGCGCTGCTCCTCGCGATCACGTCGCAGTTCGGGTCGCCCGCTGAAGGCGCCGCGCTGCCGCGGGTGGTGCGGTCGGACCAGCTCACCGTGGCCAATTCGGCGAACAACTTTGGTGGGTTGGTCAGCCAGATCGTGGGCTTCGCCGTGCTGCCGCCATTCTTTCTCAACACGATCGGCGCGCGGCCGCTGTTCCTGGTCTGCGCGCTGCTGTTCGGCGGGGCGGCGATCGCGTTCCTGGGTATCCACACCCTGGGCGGGCGGAAGGTGGAGCTGGAGGACCTGGTGGATTCGGTGAGCGACATCCGGAAGCGATTCGCGGAGGGCTGGGAGGTGCTGAGCGGCGACCTGCCATCGTACATGAGCGTGATGATCGTCGTGCTTGCGAGCACGGCATCGCTCGTCGCGATCACGCTGATGCCGCTCTTCATGCAGGACACGCTGGACATCCCGGTGCGCAACGCGATCTTCGTATTCCTGCCCGCGGCGATCGGCATCGTCGCGGGCCTGCGGCTCGTGCAGTTCCTCGAGCACTGGCTGGCGAAGCAATGGTTGGTGGGCGCCGGCTTCGTACTGCTGATGCTCTCCTTCATCGGCCTCGGCCTGACGGAAGCCTTCGCCACGGCGCTGGAGGGAACGAATCCGTTCGGCTTCTTCGACCCGGGACCGTTCGGCGAGACGTCGGCGCGCATCGTGTCAACCATCATCTTCTCGACCGCGGCCGCGTTCTCGTTCGCGGTCGTCGGCGTTGCGAGCCGATCGCTCGTGAACGAACGCATGCCGTTGGAGATACAGGGGCGCGTGTTCGCGGCGCAGGCGGTGCTTTCGAACATCGCGTCGATCCCGCCGATCCTGCTCGCGGGACTGTTCTCGGAGGTCTTCGGCGTGGTGCCGGTGATGTTCCTCACCGTGTTCATCCTTACCGGCGCGGCGGGCTGGACGCTCGCGCGCGCCCTATCGCGACCAGAGCCGATCGAGCATGCAGGAACAGCCTAGTCCGCCGCCCGACAACGGCGAGGAGCGGGTAGCGCCCGTCCTCGCGAACCGGAGCTTCCGGCTGCTCTGGTTCGCGCAGATCCTCTCGCAGACCGCGCAGAACGCCATCCTCTACGCGCTGATCATCGTCGTCCTCGCCCTGACCGAGTCGACGACGAGCACGAGCGGCGTGATCCTGGCGTTCGTCATCCCAATCGTCGTGTTCGGCATCTTCTCGGGCGTGCTGGTCGACCGCTGGAGCAAGAGGCGGCTGCTGATCATCACGAACGCGGGCCGGGCCGTCTGCGCCGTGGCGTTCTTCTTCGGCCGCGAGCACATCTGGGCGATCTACGGCATCACGGTGTTCTTCGCGAGCTTCAGCCAGCTGTTCATCACGAGCAGCGCCGCATCGATCCCGTTCATCGTGTCGCGCAAGCAGCTCATCTCGGCGAACAGCCTCTACAGCGCCGGCTTCACGCTGGCGCAGGTGGCCGGGCTGATCATCTTGTCGCCGACCATCCTCAAGACCGCGGGCGCAGACGTGCTGTTCTTCACCGCTGCGGCGATCTTCATCCTCTCCAGCGCGCTGGCGCGCTTTCAGCCGACGATCACCGAGGGGGGTCACGACGAGATTGAGGGGACGTTCCCCGGCTGGGACGAATTGAGGGGAGCTGCGTCCGACTTTGCGCACGCGTTCCGCAACCTGCGCGGCGACCCGCTGTCGACGCTGGCGATGGCGCACATCGCTCTGAGCAGCACCCTGATCCTGCTCTTCGCCGTCATCG
>JBBDNH010000224.1:0-3192 GCA_040877745.1 Dehalococcoidia bacterium | reverse complement strand
CCAGTACGCTCTCGAGCGCCCGGCCCAGCACCCGCGCTCGATTGTATGTCGGGAGCACCACGCTGATCAGCGCATCGCTGCCCATCGCGCCCCTATCCTACAGCGAACCGCCCCGCACCGCCAACGCCCCCACCCTCTCTCGCGGCTCAGGCTTCAGCCATGCCGGTCGAACGCAACCCTCACCCCGAGCCACTTCCAACTTCACTTGCGTCGCCAATTGATCGCCCCTCTCCCGCTAGCGGGAGAGGGGAAGGGGGTGAGGGAGTTCCAGCCTCCAGCCTCCTGGTTCCTCGCGGGTCAGGCTTCAGCCTGACGGGGCTGGGGGCGGCCCCATGCCGCCGACTTCTCGCCGCAGCGAGTCCGCCCCTGGCGGACAGTCGGCGGTGACAAGAAGCCAACGGTGGGCCAGCCCTAGTTCCCGGTTCCTCGTTCCTGTCCTCGTTCCTGGTTCCTCGTTCCTGGTTCCTCGTTCCTGGTCGTTTCCCAGTTCCTGGTTCATTCGTGTAGAATCCCCCCTAGCGCCATGACCGACACTCTCAGCGCCCTCGACGACATCCGCGTCCTCGATCTCACCGGCGAGATGGGCGCGTACTGTACGAAGCTCCTCGCCGACCTGGGCGCGGACGTGATCAAGATAGAACCGCCGGGCGGCGATCCCGCGCGCAACATCGGTCCCTTCCTGGGCGACGAGCCCGGCCCCGATCGCAGCCTCCACTTCCTCAACCTGAACACGAGCAAGCGCAGTATCACGCTCGATCTCGAAAGCGAGGCCGGCCGCGAGGCGTTCCGGAAGCTCGTTCCCACCGCCGACATCGTCGTCGAGTCCTTCGGTGCGGGCTACATGGACAAGCTCGGCCTTGGCTACGACGCGCTGACGAAGCTGCGCCCGGACATCATCCTCACCTCGATCTCCGGCTTCGGCGGCTGGGGGCCGCACGCAGACTACCTCGCGCCGGACATCGTCGGCGTCGCGATGGCCGGCATCATGTGGCTCGCCGGCGACCCCGAAGACCCGCCGAACCTCCCCTACAACTATCAGGGCTACCTCTCGGCATCGATGCAGGCCGCCGCCGGCACCACGATGGCGCTCTACCACCGCGACGTCACCGGCGAGGGCCAGCACGTCGACGTGTCGATGCAGGAGGCGCTCCTCATCGCCCAGGAGACCGCGATGCAGAGCTACGACCTGACCAAGGCCGTGCGCGGCCGCACCGGCCGTCGCGGCGCGCTGCCGATCAGCGTCCCCGGCCTCGGCGCGTACGAGGTGAGCGACGGCTGGGTCTGGGGCTACGTCGGAGCGCCCGGCGGCGCGCCCTGGTCCGAGCTCCTGCAGTGGATGGTCGACGAGGGCAAGGCCGAGGACCTCACCGAGGAGCCCTATAAGGGCGTCTGCGAACAGCTCAACCTGCGCTTCCTCACCGGCCTGGTGATGAATCCGGAAGAGGGCAGGAAACAGCTGCCGGTGCTCCAGCACATTGAGGAGGTGCTCTCGCGCTTCTTCGCCGCCAAGACGAAGTGGGACTGCTACGAGCAGGGGCAGGGCCGGCGACTGCTCATCGGGATCGTCAGCACGCCGGAGGACCTGATAAAGAACCCGCAGCTCAACGCGCGCGAGTGGTACCAGGACATCGAACACCCCGACCTCGCCGCGACGATCCGCTACCCCGGCGCGCCCTACAGGCTGTCGGAGACGCCCTGGCGCATCGCGCACCGCGCGCCGCAGCCGGGCGAGCACAACGCCGAGGTCCTGGAGGCGAACGAGTAGCGTCATGCCATTCGCGACGAACAACGATGTGCGCCTGTTCTACACCGATTCCGGCAAGGGCGCCTCGCCGAGAGGGGCCCGGCCGCTCCTCTTCGTCCACGGCTGGTGCTGCGATCACACGCACTGGCAGCGACAGGTCGCGGCGTTTCGCCGCAAGCACCGCGTCGTCACCGTCGACCTGCGCGGGCACGGCCGCTCCAGCAAGCCACGTCAGGAGTACGACCTTCCCGGCTTCTGCCGCGACTTAGAATGGCTGATCGGCAAGCTCCGCCTGCGCAACCCGGTCGTTGTGGGCCACAGCATGGGCGGTGTCATCACGCTGCACCTGGCCGCGCGGCGTCGCGTTGCGCTCTCCGGCGCCGTGTTCGTCGACGCGCCCATCTTCCTCCACATGACGCCGGAGATCCGGCGAGCGCTCAGGGCCTCCCTCGCCGCCTTTACGACGCCTGCCTATCACGAGGCCGCCGCCGCCATCATCGACCAGTTCATGTTCCGCCCGACGTCGCCGCCGGCCCTCCAGGCTCGCCTCCGCGAACGCATGCTCCGGACGCCGCAGCACGTGCTGGAGCCGGCGTGGCGCAACATCTTCATCGATCACACGAGCGCCGCCAGGCGCGTCCGGGTGCCGGCGCTCGCGGTCAACGCCGGCCCCGGCCCGGCCGACTACGGACGCCTCCAGCAGCTGATCCCGCACATGCAGCTCGGCCTCACGGTGGGTGCCGGGCACTTCCTCCAGCTCGAAGCCCCGGAGCAGCTCAACCCGATGCTCAGTACGTTCATCGGTCAGATTGGAGCCGCCGCATGACGTCCGAAGCCCTGGCGGGCGTCAAGGTCGCCGACTTCTCCTGGTTCGCCGCCGGCCCCATCTGCGCGGAATCGATGGCCGTCCACGGCGCCACCGTCGTCCGCGTGGAGTCGGAAACGCACATGGACGGCCTGCGCGGCGTCGGGCCGTTCCCCACCGGCAAGATGGGCTACAACGTCAGCGGCTACTACAACAACTACAACGCCAACAAGCTCAACCTCACCGTCGACATCAACACCGAGAAGGGCCGTGACCTCGCGCTGAAGCTCGTCGCCTGGGCCGACGTCTTCATCACTAACATCACTCCGCGCGTGATCGAGCGCTGGCGGCTCACCTACGACGAGCTGGTCAAGGTCCGTCCCGACATCATCGCCGTCTACCAGCCCATGCAGGGCTTCGACGGCCCCCACCGCGACTTCCTCGGCTTCGGCGCGGTGCTCGGCCCCATCACCGGCTTCAACCACCTCTGCGGCTTCCCGGAGCGGCCGCCTTCGGGCCTCGGCACCAACTACCCCGACTACGTGATCAACCCCATGCACACGCTCACCGCGATCATGGCCGCCCTGCGACACCGCCGTCGCACCGGACGGGGCCAGCGCATCGAGCTCTCCCAGGTCGAGTC
>JBBDNH010000223.1:0-17604 GCA_040877745.1 Dehalococcoidia bacterium | reverse complement strand
GTCGCGCTGGACGAGCGCGTAGCCGCGCTGGAGCGTCGCGTAGGGGTCGAGCGAACGCAGCGCCAGTTGGAAGCCGTGCAGCCCCTTCTGGTAGCCGCGCAGGCGGCCATCGACGGCGGCGAGCGCGCCGCGGGTGAGGTCGTCGGTGCGCTGGCGCTCGCGGTTCACGTCGGGCAGCGCGCGCTCGACGCGAGCGACGCCTCGCGTGACGGCGACGCGCCCTTCGTCGGTGAGCCGGCGCACCTGCGAGAGCAGCGTCCCGGCGGCGACGCTCAGCCGCACCGAGACCTCGATGCGGTCCGGCGCGACGAGCTCGGCCGCGGCGGACGGCGTCGGCGCGCGCACGTCCGCGACGAAGTCGCAGATCGTCGTGTCGGTCTCGTGGCCGACACCGGAGACGATCGGGATCGCGCTACCGAAGACGGCGCGCGCAACCAGCTCGTCGTTGAACGCCCAGAGGTCCTCGATGGAGCCGCCGCCGCGCGCGACGATGATCACGTCGATGCCCGGCTCCTGGTTGAGCGCGCCGACCGCGTTCACGATGCCCTGCACGGCCTCGGGCCCCTGCACCGACGTCGGCGCGAGCACGAGCTCGGCCTGCGGCCAGCGGCGTTCGAGCACGTGGCAGATGTCGTGGAAGACCGCGCCCGCTTCGGACGTCGCGACGCCGATGCGGCGCGGGAAGCGCGGCAGCGGGCGCTTGCGCGCTTCGTCGAAGAGGCCCTCTTCTTGCAGCCGCACCTTGAGTCGTTCGTACTCGGCCTGGAGCGCGCCGACGCCCTCCGGCTGGACGAAATCGACGATGAACTGGAGGTCGCCGCGCACCTCGTAGAACGAGACGCGGCCGTGCGCGACGACGGCGGAGCCGTCCTCGAACTCGAAGCCCTTGTTGTCGCTCTTGAAGAGCACGCAACTCAGGGCCGCGTCGGCGTCCTTGAGGCTGAAGTAGACGTGGCCCGATGGGTAGCGTCGGTAATTCGAGACCTCGCCCGCAATCCAGAGGTCGCTGAGGAAGAGATCGCTCTCGACCAGCTCGCGCAGGTGTAGAGCGATCTGGCGAACGGCGTACACCTGCATCGACTGCAGTATGGCGCTGGGAGGCGGGGCGGGGCAAGGGGCGCCGGCTTCAGGACGATAGGTCATGCGGCATGGGCCATTCGGCAGGTGCGTGAAGGCGTTCACGTTCACTAACGTTGACATTGGGCCTGAACGGGCCCGGGAGGAGGTTTCATCATGTCGAAGAGACTGCTTGTCCTGTTCGTGGTGATGGCCGCTGCTGCCCTTGGAGCGATCGCGTTTGCGTTCGCCGGCTGTGGCGGAAATGAAGCGAACGCTGAGTTGGGTGAACCTGGCTACGAGTTCCAGGAGCCGGATGTGGAGGTCGACCTCACCGCCGAGGTGTTCCAGTGGGAGGTCTATCCGGGCGAGACGGTTGAGGCGTGGGGCTACAACGGCCAGTATCCTGGCCCGGAGATCCGCGTCCATGAGGGCGAGCGCGTTCGGGTCAACCTGACCAACAACCTACCCGAGCCGACGACGATCCACTTCCACGGCCTGGACGTGCCCAACGACCAAGACGGCGTACCGGGCATTACGCAGCCCGCAGTGGAGCCGGGAGAGACGTGGACGTACGAGTTCGTCGCTGAGCGCGTCGGTACCACCGTCTACCACACGCACGCCAACACAGCGTGGCAGTTGAGCAAGGGCATGTTTGGGTTCTTCATTGTGGAGCCGAAGGATGGCCTGGACTACGATCGCGAGTACGCTCTGGGGCTACACGAACTCCGAGGCCTGTACACGATCAACGGTCAATCATTCCCAGCGACGCTTGACTCGGACGCGCTCCAGATTGCAACGGGCGAGCGCATCCTGATCCGGTTGGCCAACATGGGCGCTCAGCACCACCCGATGCACCTACACGGCCACCAGTTCACCGTCGTGAACATCGACGGCAACCCAATGCCGCCGGACTGGAAGCAGAACACGGTTGACATTCCGCCCGGTCAGACCGTTGACCTGATGGTCGAGGGGACGAACCCGGGCACGTGGGTCTTTCACTGCCACATCGTCCCGCACGTGACGAACAACGGGGAGTACCCGGGCGGGATGCTGACTGTACTCGATTACACAGACCATACATCGTACTTCGAGGAGCAGGCGGCTGCGTCAGAGGAATAGGATGGTACCGGCTGGTTCGGCGAAGAGGTGCGCTACAATGCGCGTAGAACACCATTCTGAGGAGGCCGTATGTCCCTATTCGTCGTACAGCACAAACACGAGGCCGCGAGCTGCCCGGCCGGGCACCCGGAGATGGGCCCGATGCTCCTGAAGCACGTATCGCAGCCGAGCGCGTCGAGCTTCGGCGTGACGGTGCAGGCCGAGGCCGTGCTCGATGGTCAGCACACGTTCTACCTGATCCTGGAGGCCGATGGCGAATCCAAGATCAAGGACTTCATGGCGCCGTTCTACCAGGCGGGTACGGTCGAGATCTGGCCCGCCAGCTCCTGCGAGAAGGTCGTCGAACGGGCGCAGTGCTGAACGGGCCACAGATGGGCACAGATGGGCACCCGACCCTGCACGCGACAGGCTGAAGCCTGTCCCACGTGAGATTGGCTGGCGCGGACCCGGCCCCCCTACAGCCACGGTGGCAATACGCGCTTGAACACGAGCCAGAGGCGGCCGAACCAGGGCGTCTCCGGCGTGTAGTCCCACGTCGTGATACGCTCCGGCGTCACGACGATCGCCACCGGCGGCCCTTGTTCGATCGCGCTGCTCGCCGCCATCTGGTAGCCGATCGCTCCCACGAAGCCCAGATAGTGCCTCGGTGTCTCAGCCTGGAGCCACTCCGGGTCGGGCCGTAGCTCGGCCGTTCCGCGAACGACGACCGCCTTGTAGGGCGCTCGCTCCTCCTGGACGCACACCGCGACGCGAGGATCGCGGCGCACGTTAGCGACCTTGGCCGAGTCAGAGCCGGTCCGGAAGTAGAGCTTGCCGTCGCGATAGAGGTACCAGATCGGGGTCGGGACGGGCCGGCCGTCGGCGCTTGTCGTGACCAGCACGGCCACGTGCCGGCCCGCGAGGAAGCGGTCGCGTTCGGCCTCGGTCATGCGTCGGGGCATGACGTCCCCCGTACGCGGGCGCGCGGCCGCGCGCCCCTACCCTATTGCGCCGCTATGACGCGCGCTCCAGGTACTCGCCGGAGCGGGTATCGACCTTCAGCCGGTCGCCTTCGGTGATGAAGAGGGGCACCTGCACCGTGAGGCCGGTCTCCAGCTTCGCCTGCTTGTTGCCGCCCTGCGCGGTATCGCCCTTCACCGCAGGCTCGGTCTCGGTCACGGTGAGCACGACGGCCGCGGGCAGCTCGATGCCGATCGGCTCCTCGCCGTAGGTGAGCAGGTCGAGCGTGGCGTTCTCCGTCAGGTAGAGCGAGGCATCGCCGACCTGGGAGCGGCTGAGCGGCGTCTGGTCGAACGTCTGGGTGTTCATGAAGTAGAACATCTCGCCGTCCTGGTAGGAGTACTGCACCTGCTGCCGCTCGATGCGCGCACGTCCGAGCTTCGCCGTTGCGGGGAACGTCTTCTCGATGGTGTGGCCGGCGCGAACGTCCTTGAGCTTGAGCCGGACAGTGGCTGAGCCGCGCGCCATCTTGATGTGCTCGTAGTCGAGCACCTGGTACAGGTCGCTGTCCAGCTCGACGGTGATGCCCTTGCGGGCCTCGGTGACGTTGATCATGCTGTTCTCAAGCTCCTCGTCCTGGTCTTTGGGCCGGACAGAGCTGAAGCTCTGTCCCTACAGCGTTGCTACAAGTCCGCGGTGGTGAGCTTGGGCGCGTGGCTCATCACGCGAGCCTTGCCGCCCTCCATCACGACGATATCCTCGATGCGCACGCCGCCCCACTCTGTCAGGTAGATACCCGGCTCGATCGTGAACACCATGCCGTTCTCCAGGCGGTCGTTCGACGTCTTGGCGACGCGCGGCAGCTCGTGCACCTGCATGCCGACACCGTGGCCGAGGCCGTGGCCGAAGTCGTCGCCGTGGCCGGCTTCCTCGATCACGTGGTGGGCGAGCATGTGCGCTTCCTCGCCCGTCATGCCGGCCTTTACGAGCTCGGTGGCCGTCTGCTGCGCGGCGAGCACGATATCGTAGATCTTCTTGAACTCGGCGTCCGGCTTGCCGAGGAAGATCGTGCGCGTCAGGTCCGAAACGTAGCCGTTTTGCGTGACGCCCATGTCGATGACGATGCCCTCGCCCTTGCGCAGCGGGCGGTCGGAGGCGACGCAGTGCGGCATCGCGCCGCGGGCGCCGCCGCCCACCAGCGTCTCGAACGAGACGCCGTCGCCGCCGTGCTCGCGGATGTGCTTCTCGATCTCCCAGGCGACCTGCTTCTCCGTCCAACCCGGTTCGACGCGACCGGCCACGTCGGCGAACGCGGCGTCGCCGAGGTCGATCGCGGCCTGGATCGCCTCGATCTCCTCAGGCTCCTTGATCACGCGCAGCCCCTCGACGAGATTGGTCGTCGCGACGAGCTTGGGGCGATTGGCCTCCGAAAGGCCATGGAGCGCCTTGCGAATCGCGCGGTACGACTGATAGCTCACCTGGCCGGCCTCGAACGCGACGCGCTTACCGCCGAGGCCGGTGAACAGCTCGGGCAGCCACTTGTCGAAGCCGCCGACGGCCCGCAGGAGCCGGAAGCCCTTCGCCTGCAGCTCGGCCTGCTCCCAGTAGCGGAAGTCGGTCGCGATGATCGCGTCGTCGTGGGTGATCAGCAGGTACGCAGAGGTGCCGGTGAAGCCGGAGAGGTAGCGCCGGTTTACGGGGCTCGCCGTCTCCGGGCTGGAGATGAAGAGCGCATCGAGCTTGTGCTCGTCCAGCTTCGCGCGCAGGCGGGCAAGTCGCCGCTTCGTCACGGCTAAGCGCCCGGCTCCTTGAGCAGCTCGACGAGCGCTTCGAGCGCGGCGATGTAGCCGAACCACCCGAGCCCGGTGATCACGCCGCGACAGACCTCGGCGGTCAAAGAGCGCCGGCGGAAGCGCTCGCGCGTGTAGATGTTCGAGATGTGCACTTCGATCGTTGGCTTCGCCGCGCCTGCGACGGCGTCGCGCAGAGACAGGCCGTAGTGCGTCAGCGCGCCGCCGTTCAGGATGATGCCGTCGGCGCCCGGCCCTTCCTTCTGCAGGTAGTCGACGATCGCGCCTTCGTGGTTCGATTGGAACGCGCGCACTTCTGCGCCAAGCTCCTTCGCCCGCTCAGCGACCTTTTTCTCGATGTCGCCGAGCGTGAGCTTTCCGTACACCTCGGGCTCGCGCTGGCCGAGCGTGTTCAGGTTCGGGCCGTTGATCAGCAGGATGCGCATCGCTAGCAGCCTACACGAAACGAGGGAAGAGCGTCGAGACCCAACATAGCGCAACGCGCTGTTATACTGGCCGAGCTTTGGAGGAGATCGGAGCAGGAGTGCTGAGCCGGATCCGGTCGCTTACCGTTGCCTTAGCGCTCCTTTCGATCATCCTCGCTACAGCTGCCCTCACAGCCCAGCTTCCGCGCACCTCCGCTAACGAGCAGCAGGCGCAGATGTCGCTCGAAGCGCCGGGCGCCATGTGCGGCGGCGAGACGTGCTTGGTGCAGACCGGGTCCGCGTTCCAGATCGCCGTCTCGGTGGACGCGCCGCCTGCGGACGGCTACGTCGCGTTCCAGTCCGAGCTCTTCTACGGCGACCTCACCTACGAGCCGGCCGCCGTCGCGGACGAGGTGGTTTGGCCGGACGGCGCGCTGCCGGTACGCTCGCCCGCCGTCCCGGCCGGCAACGACCGGTTCGTCGCGCACGGCGACGTGAGCGGCCAGTCGCCGCCGCTGGCAAGCAGCATGTACACCGGCGCGGTCGTCGAGATCGCGCTGCGCTGCCCGAACACGCCGGCCTCGTTCGACGTCGCCCTGCTGCCGTACGACGCCGGCGAGCGGCCATTGGGCGCCGGATTCAAGCCGCTCAATCAGTCGACCGGCGGCCCCGGCCCGACCCTACCGGCCAAGCTGGCCGGCCAGCGCCTGCTCGACCTCGATGGCGAGGGCGGCGCGGCGCCGGAGTCCGTGGCTGTGGCCGGCTTCCTGACGATCGCATGCGTGGAGGCGGTGCCAACGATGCCGCCGACGAACACCCCCACGCCGACGCGCTCGCCGACGCCCACGCGCACGCCCACGCCGACGAATACGCCGACGCCGATCACTCCGCCCGGCGACGCGAACTGCGACGGCATCGTGAACAGCATCGACGCCGCGCTCGTGCTGCAGCTCGTTGCGGGCCTGCTCGGCTCGCTCGCCTGCGAGCAAGCAGCCGACGTGAACGACAGCGGCAACGTCGATGCCATCGACGCAGCGCTCATCCTGCAGATCGACGCCGGGCTGCTGCAAGTCTAGGTTCGGGCGAACCAGCTACGCTGGTATACTTTCGTCATGGCCACAGAGGCGACCAAGGCCGACGCGCAGGGAGACGCCGCGAAGGGCGGCACAAGGCCGCGGCGCGCGTACAAGCGCATCGTGGTCAAGTTCGGCACAAGCCTGCTCACGGCGGGCAGCGATCGCCTCGACCTGGAGGTGATGGCCGGCCTCGTGGCGCAGGTCGCGCGGCTGCGCGAGCGCGGCATCGAAGTCATCGTCGTGAGCTCCGGCGCGATCGCGGCCGGACGCCATCGCCTCGGGTCGAACGAAGCGGGCAAGGACATGCCCTCGCGACAGGTGCTGGCGTCGGTCGGGCAGAGCCACCTGATGCAGACCTACGACCGCCTCTTCGGCGAGCACGACCTCGTCGTTGCGCAGACGCTGCTCACGCGCCGCGACCTCGCGGACCGCGTCGGCTACCTCAACGCGCGCAACACGCTGCTCGCGCTGCTGGACCTCGGCGCGGTGCCGATCGTGAACGAGAACGATGTCGTGGCGGTCGAGGAGATCGAGGGCATCCTGATCGGCGACAACGACAACCTCTCGGCGCTCTGCGTGAACCTCGTCGACGCACACCTGCTCGCGATCCTGACCGACACCGGCGGCCTGCACACCGCCGACCCTCGCCGCCATCCCGACGCTGAGCTGCTCACCTGCGTCGAGCGCATCACGCCGGAGATCGAAGCGCTCGCGGACGACGCACCGACGCCGCACGGCGTCGGTGGCATGATCACCAAGCTCCAGGCGGCCAAGCTCGCGACCGCGGGTGGCGCCGACGTCGTGATCGCCAGCGGCCACGAACCGAATGCGCTCGAGCGCTTGTTCGAGGGCGAGGCGATCGGCACGCTCTTCCCGGCGAACATCGACCGGCTGGAGAGCCGGAAGCGCTGGATGCTGGCCGGACTGGCCGCGCGCGGCAGGATCGTCGTCGACGCCGGCGCCGCGAAGGCCGTGCTCTCGCAGGGGCGCAGCCTGCTGCCCGCGGGCGTGCGTGACGTGAGCGGCCCGTTCGAGCGCGGCGACACCGTCTCGATCCACGGCGAGGACGGCGCGCGGCTCGCGGTGGGCATCACGAACTACAACCACGAGGACGCGGCGGCGATCTGCGGCGTGCGCTCCGACCGCATCGTTGAGGTGCTCGGCCACGAGTACGGCGAGGAGCTGGTGCACCGCAACAACCTGGTGCTGCTGTGATGCGCTGGTTGCGGAGGTACCTCTACAGCGACGACCCCACCGTGAAGGTCGCGTCCGGCCTGAGCGAGCCGGACGCCGAGATGGCGCGTGACCTGCTCTCTGACGAAGGCATCCGCCTCATCGCGAAGAACATGAACTTCCTCTCGGTCGCGAACATCGGCGGTGTCGGCAACGACTACGACCTCTGGGTGCGTCGCAGCGACGTGGAGCAGGCGCGAGAGCTGCTGGAGGCCGTCCTCAGTTCCGAGCAGCTGGTGGACGTGGAGGAGCCAGGCTAGTCCAGCGCCGGCGCTTGTCCCATCAGACTCGGTCTGGTATCTTCCGTCCGAACGCGTCAGCAGAGGAGGAGCACTCGTGGCCGTCGATACCAAGAGGACGGAAGCGCCCAAGGGCGAGGACGCCGAAACCTACACGTTCGTCTCGGTCTGCAAGTCTGAGGACCTGCCGGAGGGCGAGGTGCGCCCCCTTAAGGCGCGGGGCAAGGAGGTCGCGGTCGGAAGGCTGGTAGGCGGGCAGCTCTTCGCGGTGGGCGGCAGGTGCTCGCACATGTTCACCAAGCTGGGCAACGGAGAGCTGGACGGCACGCTGCTGGAGTGCCCCTGGCACGGCACCAAGTTCGACGTGACGGACGGCTGCGTCGCAAACTGGGTGACGCACCCCATGTGGCTCAAGGCGCTCTACGACGCCACACTGCCGGCCTTCATGAAGCGCTCGATCCCGACCTACGACGTGAAGGAAGAGAACGGCGAAGTCTTCGTCGCCGTGGACTGAGATACCCTACCGCGGACTGAAGTCCGCGGCTTTCCCGAACGTACCACTCATGCCGCCGACTTCAAGCCGGCGGTGGTATGCACCCAACAGACAGGCCCATGCTCGGACAGTCTTCCCTCTCCGGCCTCCCCTTCCTGCGCGACGCGCGCCGGCGGCGAGCTTCGTCCTACGACACGACGGGCGGCAACGCCGACTCGTGGCTGCTCCAGCCCGGCGAGACGCGCACGCTCGCGCAGGTCGATGGGCCGGGCTGCGTCCGGCACATCTGGATGACGCTCGCCTCACGCGAGGAGGCGTTCCCGCGCCGGAGCATCCTGCGCATGTACTGGGACGGCGCGGAGACGCCGTGCGTCGAGGCGCCAACGGGCGACTTCTTCGGCATCGGCCACGGAATCACCAAGGAGTTCTGGTCGCTGCCGCTCACGATGAGCCCGCGCGACGGAAGAGGCTTCAACTGCTACTTCCCAATGCCGTTCGCCAGCGGCGCGCGCATCGAGCTGACGAACGAGGGCGAGCGCCGCCTGGTTGCGTACTTTTATATCGACTACGAGGAGTACGACCGGCCGCTCGATAACGCAGCCTGCTTCCACGCGCAGTGGCGGCGCGAGAACCCCACAGAAGGCTGGGGCGACGACGCGCGCCGGATCGCCGAGGACCGCGACTACGGCCGCGAGCTCTTCGCGACGCCGAACCTCAGCGGCGAGGAGAACTACGTCATCCTGGAGGCGCGCGGCCGCGGGCACTACGTCGGCTGCAACCTGAACGTCGATTGCTTCCGGCGGCTGAAGAACGACTGGTACGGCGAGGGCGACGACATGATCTACATCGACGGTGACACGTCGCCGACGTTGCACGGCACCGGCACCGAGGACTACTTCAACACAGCCTGGAGCCCGCAGCAGGAGTTCTGCTCGCCGTACCACGGGCTGCCGCTAACGTCGGGGACCGAGGAGTGGCCGTACAAGGGCAAGCACTCCATGTATCGCTTCCACATCGAGGACCCGGTGCACTTCCGCGAGTCGATCCGCGTGACGATCGAGCACGGCCACGCGAACAACCTCTCGCACGACTACTCGTCGACGGCGTACTGGTACCAGACGGAGCCGCACGCGCCGTTCCCCGCGCTGCCGCCCGCGGCCGAACGGTTGCCCCGGCCGGACGCCCCCTAGCCCTGCGCGTCGATCAGCGACCAGAAGTCCTGCAGCGCGGCTCCCGTTAGCGCGTCGATGAACCTTCGGTCAGCCTCATCGACCGGGACGCCCAGTAGCTCCGCGTACTGCTCCCGAGCGCAGCGCCAGGCGATGGTCGCGAGAGCGGTGATCATGAAGGCCATCTCGGAATCGAAGTCCACACGCTGTTCGGCCTTGAGACGCTCCGTCAGGCGGAGTACCTGGCCGAATCGCTCGCGGATGGCGGGCGACCAGGGGCTCGGCGTGAGGAAGCGAAGGAAGAAGCGGTCGAGCATCGCGTCGCGCTTGAACGTCTCCAGGAGCTGCGGCGGCTTGAGCAGCGCGTCGCCTGACCGGCCCTCCATGGTGCGCTGGAGGGCCCGCTCGGTCGCCCGCTCTATCAGCGTCTCGCGCTCCTCGAAGTAATGGTAGATGAGTGCCCTGTTCACGCCGGCGCGGTTCGCCACGTCGCTCAGCGTGAACCCGTTCGCGCCCACCTCGGCCACGAGCGAGATCGTGGCGTCAAGCAGGGCTTCCTCAGTCGCCTGTCGGCTGCGGCGTCGGGCCATGGTGCTCCCCTCCCAAGCGCGGCCCGTGTCTGACGGTGACTACGAAGATGTCGACTCCGCCAAGACGGGCGATTGCAACGTTAGCTTGTTACGACTTCGTTCGGCGTTCCCCACCAAGAGGCTCGGACCTGTACGGTCGAACCTCGAACTCCGAGAACCTAACGCACCTCGGCCGGCTGGGCCAGCCACTCCTCGCGGCGACGCTGGTGCTCGGCGTCGCGCTCCTTGAACTCCGGTAGCAGCTCGGACGCGAACAGCCGGAGCGAGCTCATGATGTCGTCGTGCTTCGTCGCGCCGGCCTGCGCGACGAAGATGATCTGATCGACGCCCGCTTCCTCGTAGGCGAGCAGCCGCTCGCGGATCGTCTTCGGCGACCCGATGCAGCCGCCGGCCTCCTCGGTCGGCGCGACGTTCGTCGCCGACTCGAAGGCGCGCATGATGTCGGTGTTGCCGGGATCGTGGCGGCCGCCGGCGTAGTAGTGCGACAGGGCATAGCCGAAGAACTGCATGCCTGGCACGCCCTTCGCGACGGCTTCCTCGTCGCGCGGGCAGCACATGAAGCCGGAGACGATCGCGAACTGCGGGTTGACCGCGTCGGCGATCGGCTCGCAATCGTCGCGGATGATGCGGTAGTACTCCTGCCGGCGCCGGGCGGTCTCAGCCGGGCCGGCGAAGTCGAAGCCGAGCGCGCCCAGCCCGAAGCGCGCGGCCGTGAGCACCGTGTTGGGGTTGGAGCAGGCGACCCAGAGCGGCGGGTGCGGCTTCTGCAGCGGCTTCGGGATCACGTTGCGCTTGGGAAAGTCGATGAACTCGCCGTGAAACTCCCAGGGCTCGTCGCGGAACATGCCCACCATGCAGCGCAGCGACTCCTCCCACATGCTCTTCTTCGCGTCGCGGTCGACGCCGAAGCCGCCGAGCTCCATCTCCGAGGACGACTCGCCGGTGCCGAAGTCCACGCGCCCGCCGGAGACGAGGTCGAGCGTCGCGATGCGTTCGGCGACGCGCGCCGGGTGGTTGTACGCCGGCGGCAGCAGCACGATGCCGTGCCCGAGGCGAATGTTTCGCGTGCGCTGGCTGACCGCCGAGAGGAAGATCTCCGGGGCGGACGAGTGCGAGTACTCCTCCAGGAAGTGGTGTTCCACGTCCCAGACGTAGTCATAGCCCAGCTCGTCGGCGAGCTCCACCTGATCGAGCGACTGCTGGAAGATGTCGTACTCGCTCGTCGGCCCCCAGGGCTTGGGGAGCTGCATCTCGTAGAAGATGCCGAACTTCACGCCTTCTGCTCCCTCTCCGCCACGCCGCGATACGCGGCCACGCGGACAATCTCACGCGTGCGTCAAGGTTACACAGGGAAGGGGAAGGTGTCAAGCAACGGGATCGACGTTGCGGCTGGACCACAAGATCCAGCTCTTGACGACGCGCCTTGCTCCTGTTAGTCTTGCTTTCCCAAACACCGAGGGTTCGTCCGGCGGATTAGCAAGGAGGCGGCGCTCATGACCAAACGGCTGATTGTTTGCTGCGACGGTACGTGGAACGTTCCCGGCGCGCGTAACACCAACGTCGTCAAGATGTGGAAGTCGATCTTACCGGCAGGCGCTGACGGCACGATGCAGAAGGTGTTCTACGACCAGGGCGTCGGAACCGAGGGCGGCTTCCTGACCAGGGTCCTCGGCGGCGCGACTGGCATGGGCCTGAACCGGAACATCCAGGAAGCGTACCGGTTCCTCGTGCACACGTACGATCCCGGAGATCAGCTCTTTCTCTTCGGCTTCAGTCGAGGCGCGTACACCGTGAGGAGCCTGGCCGGGCTGCTCCGCAACAGCGGGCTGCTCCGCCCCGGCCACGAGGACCAGGTGCAGGAGGCGTTCGAGCTCTACCGTCGCGACGACGTGACCCCGACGTCGCAGCGGGCCATCGACTTTCGCGCGGCCCACTCGCACGAGGTCGAGATCCTGTGCCTGGGCGTGTGGGACACGGTCGGGTCACTCGGTATTCCGACAACGAGGTTCGGTCACATCCTCAATCGAGGCCAGCAGTTCCACGACGTTGAGCTGAGCGGGTCTGTGAAGCACGGCTACCAGGCCCTGGCGATCGACGAGCGGCGCCGGCCGTTCAGGCCGGCCATCTGGCAGATCCAGAAGCAGCCGGGAGAGGTTGCCGCGAGGACATCGAAGGAGGGCCAGGTCATCGAGCAGGTCTGGTTCGCCGGCCATCACAGCGACGCCGGTGGTGGTAACCCGAACACGGGCCTGTCCGACTTCGCGTTCGACTGGATGATGCGCAAGGCGCGAGCGCTCGGCCTGGCGTTCGACGAGAACTACCTCGCCTCCGAGGTGCATCCAGCTCCCGACGGCCCGACGCACAACTCGATGACTGGCATGTGGTCGTTCGTCACGACGTTCACGAGGACACTCGGACGCACGTGGCCTGCGACCGAGGCGGTGCACTCCGGCGTCCTGACACGGCAACAGACCGCCTCCCTGGCCTACGATCCAAAGAACCTGGCGCAATACCGGACGAGCGACGCGTTCCGCGTAGCAGAGGAGACCGGCGGTACAGAGGTTCCGGCCGACCTACGCGTCCACGGATAGCCGGCCGGACGCCGGACCAACCTTGGCTGCCTACGGCGAGGACACCGGCTCGTCAGGGGCGCCGCCGCCGGTCTGCGCCTCTTCGCAGCTCACATCGCCTACGCCGTCGACGTCCATGAGCTGCTCGGTCAGCACGGAGCACACCTCATCCTCGCCCGAGGTCACGCTGGCCCGGCCGACCGGCGGGAAGCTCTCCTGGATAACGTACTCGGCGTCCGGGCCGGCGGAACGCACGATCTCGTCTGTACGGTCGATGCCGGCCTGCTCGACCGACTCATCGAACGTGACTACCACGGTGTAGGTCACAGCTCCGGGGCCGCCCGCCGGGTCGAGCGGCGGCTCCTCAGCGACGCACTCCGGCGCCGTGGCGTCCTCGGCACAGCGCCCGAGCGCCGGGTCGCCGGGATCCTCGAACGTGTCGACGCAGTCGACCGTGCCTTCGATGCACGCACCAGCGACCGACTGGCCGCCATCGCCTGGCGAGTCGCCTTCCGCCGCGGTCGAGTCGTCGCCTCCACTATCGGATGAGCAGCCGACGAACGCGGCGGCAACGATGAGCAGGGCCGCCAGGGGCACAAATGACAGCAAGCGTCTCATAGCTGGGTGTCTCCTTTCGGCTGGGAGCCTTCGCTCCCCTGCCATGGTTGACGCTGACGGCTCGGGATTTGTTCCCGCGCCCAGCGGCCGGCAAATTCGCTACACTATCGACACGATGACGACCACAGCGACCGTCAATCTGCAGGCCATCGGGCGCACCGCGAAGGACGCGGCGCGCAGGCTCGCGTCGATAGGGACCGACGTGAAGAATCGCGCGCTGCTCGCGATGGCCGACGCGTTGATCGCGCACCAGGACGAGATCCTGCGCGCGAACCAGCACGACATGCAGGCGGCGCAGGACGCCGGCGTGACCGGCTACATCCTGGACCGGCTGCTGCTCACGCCGGAACGCCTGGCCCAGCACGCCGCGGAGACGCGCAGCGTCGCCTCGCTGCCGGACCCTGTCGGTCGCGGCTACGACCAGCGCACGATGGCGAACGGGCTCATCATCGGCAAAGTGCGGGTGCCGCTCGGCGTCATCGCCTGCGTCTACGAAGCGCGGCCGAACGTCACGGTGGATATCGCCTCGCTCTGCCTGAAGGCGGGCAGCGCGACGATCCTGCGCGGCGGCAAAGAGGCGTTCCATTCGAACAGCACGATCGCGCGCGCGATCAGCCGCGCGGCAACGGCAGCCGGAGTGCCCGAAGGCGCGATCCAGTTCATCGAGTCGACCGACCGCGCGCTCGTGGGCGAGCTGCTCACGATGCGCGAGTACATCGACCTCGTGGTGCCGCGCGGCGGCGGGCTGATCCCGTTCGTGCTCGAGCACTCGAAGATCCCGGTGCTCATCGGCGGCGTTGGCGTCTGCCACACGTACGTCGACAAGGCCGCCGACATCCAGAAGGCCGTCGACATCGCGGACAACTCGAAGACGCGGCGCTACTCGATCTGCAACGCGCTCGACACGCTGATCGTCCACCGCGGCATCGCCGAGGCCTACCTACCGGAGCTCGGCCGTCGCTGGGCGGGCAACGTCGAGATGCGCTGCGACGAAACGGCGCTCGATATACTGTCGCGCGCCAACATCGCCGGCCTGCAGCTGACGCCGGCCCAACCGGAGGACTACGGCAAGGAGCACCTCGCGCTCGTGGCGACGGTGAAGGTCGTCGACTCGCTCGACGAGGCGCTGGACGTGATCTACGAGTACAGCACCGGGCACTCGGATTGCATCGTGACCGAGGACTACAGCGCCGCGATGCGCTTCACCAAGGAGGTCGACACCGCCGTCGTCTACGTGAACGCATCGACGCAGTTCACGGACGGCGCGCAGTTCGGCCTGGGCGCGGAGATCATCGACACCACACAGAAGCTCCACGCGCGCGGGCCCGTGGGGCTGGAGGAGATCACGACGTACAAGTGGGTCGTCCTCGGCACGGGCCAGATCCGGCCTGCGTAGGCCCTTCTGCTACACTACTCCCACCATGCTGAAGTGCCCGCGAGACAGCACCGAGCTCGTCCAGGAGTTCCACCACGAGATTGAGGTGGACCACTGCCCGGCCTGCAACGGCCGCTGGCTCGACCACCACGAGCTCGACCACTTGGAAGCGACCGTCGCGCCGGACGAAGACCACCGCCGCGCGACGATCGAGTACGCGAAGCGACCGAGCGAGCTCAAGTGCCCGGTCTGCGACGAGGAGATGCGGGCGTTCAACTACCGCGCGTACAACCTGGAGATCGACACCTGCCACGAGGAGCACGGCTTCTGGCTGGACGCCGGCGAGGAGGGCAAGGTGCGCGACATCATGGAGGAACGCGTGCAGGGACTCGCGCGCTCTGCGAACGCGGAAGAAGCGTGGGGCAAGTTCCTCGGCAACGTGGGCAACAAGTCGGTCTGGAACAACATCAAGGGCATGTTCGGCGGCGGCCGCCGGTGACAGGCTCCCGGCCCTAGACCCCTAACCCTCGACCAGGCACAATACCGGCAGGAGGTCGTTCCCAGCGCCGGAAGGAGCCGCCATGCCCCGCTTTCAGTTCGACCGCGAGTCGCGCACGCCCAGCTCCGAGGTGTACATCATCTTCGCCGACGACGCCGAGATCGGGCGCGCCGACCTCCACTATGGCGAAGACGTCGCCAGCGCCACGCTCTGCGTACCCGAGAACTTCTCCGAAGACGACATCCAGGAGCTCATCGCCGAGGTCGACGAACGGCTCGTGATGACCGCGAAGCCGTATCGGGAGGACTTCGTCGCGACGGTGTGGCTCGGCCGCCAGGCCGGCGTCTACTCCGAGGAGATCGAGGAGGAGTTCGAGGAGGATGTGGAGGGGAACGGCCACCTGGACTGATCGTCCAGAGCGCCGGCCGCCCTAGCCTTCGTCCGCTGAGTCTGCAACGCCATACGCGATGCCGGCCGTGTATCCGCCCGGGCTGAGGCCATCGAGCAGCTCGTGGGCCCGTCTCTGGCCTAGCTCCTCCCGCAACGCCGCGGTCGTCGACACGTCGACGACGGCCGGCGCGCTGATCGGGGCGTCGAGCGCGGGCAGCACGCGGAAGATGTGCACCTGGTTCTGATCGTCGACGACGAACGACTTCACCTTGGCGAAGTAGGGGTGGTCTTCGAAGTAGCTAAGCAGGCTGAGCGAGCTAAAGCCGGCGTCGTTGCCGGTGAGCACCACGTAGCCGATCTCGTGTTCCTTAAGGTCGTGTACCAGGTCCTGCTCGGACAGGCCGATGTAGTAGCCCTTGACCGGGTAGCGGCGCAGGTACAGCCACGGCTCGGCCGGCCCGTCCGGCATCTGGTGGTCTTCCCAACGAAAGAGCGTGCTGGCGCGTACGGCGGACGTTGGCTGGCCTTCGAAGTCGACGCGGACGGTCGGCAGCTGCCACCATGGGAAGCGGCCGTCCGTGAGCGAGTACATGTGCGTCGAGTAGAGGCGGCCGGACATGATCGGCGTGCCCGCCGGGACGTGCGCGGCGATCCAGGTCGCGGTGTCGCGCGCGAGCGGGTTATCCCAATGCTCCTGCTGCACCACGGCCGCGTCGAACGAGGCGCGCTCGCCGGCGAAGCGATCATGCTCCGCGACGGCGAACCAGCCGAGCGCAGCCACAACGAGCACCGCAGCGCTGATCGTGCCGACGGCAGGAGAGAAGCTCTCGGTCGCTAGGCCGGTCACCCAGCGGACGAAGTCGACGGCGGCGCGGGCCAGCGCGAGGTACGACAGGTAGACGATCGGGAGCATGTCGCGGACGTGCTGGTCCCGGTTCGCCACGAAGAGCGCGAAGGGGAGGAAGAGCAGCAGGCCCAGGAGCAGCAGCCGGTCGCTCAGCGAGCCCCGGAATGCGCGATAGCCGGCGTATCCCCACGCGACACCGATCAGCGGCAGCGGCTGCACCCAGGATGCGAGTACCGTCGCGGTGTAGTCGGGGACCGTGTGCAGGTAGCCGGCCGGGAACGGCCATGTTGAGTGACGCTCCAGGCCGATCAGAAACAGCGCGGCCCACTCCGCCAGCAGCAGCCCGACGCCGATCCAGCGCGTGCTCAGGCTCAAGCCGCCCAGCTCGGAGCGGCTGGTGAACTTCATCGAAACCCTGGCCAGCACCGCCAGACCGGCCGCGCCACCGGCGAGCCACGCGAGCCCGCCGGGCGGGTCGCCGAGCAAGTAGACGGTCCCCGTGACGGCATAGACGTACGGCCACCACCAGCCTGCGACCGCGAGAAAGCCCAGCGAGTAGGCCAACAGCAGCTTGCCCGGCCGGCTTGCCGCGGGCCCCAGCAGCAGGATGGCCACGAACGGCAACGGGAGCCAGAGCAGCGCCGACTCCTTGGTCAGCATCGCCAGGCCGAGCGCTGCCCCGGAGAGGCCTGCCATCAGCGGCTTGCCGTCCTTCAGCGCGATATGCAGGAGCAGGAGCGTCAGCAGCATGAAGAACGTCTGCGCGCCATCCAGGAAGAGGCTGGCGCCCATGAGCGACAGCAGCGACGAGGCAAGGACCGTCATGCCGGCAAGGAGGCCGGCCTCTCGTCCGAAGAAACGCCAGCCGGCCGCGACGACGAGCGCTGCGCTCGCGAGCGCGAACAGCTTGGGTACCCAGAGTGCGTGATCGAGCGAGAAGCCGGCGACTCTAAAGTCGAGCGCGAGGAGCGCCGGGAAGAGCGGCCCGCGATGGTGCACAGCCTCGCCCGTTGGATAGGTGTAGCCCCTGCCATCGGCGAGGTTCAGGCCCTCGGCGACGTAGAGCGACTCGTCCGACGTGAGCGGCCCGGCGTCGGCCATGAGCAGCGGGACGCTGAGCGCGACCAGGATGGCCAGCGCCATCACGAGCTGGACGCCCGGCACGAGGCCGAC
>JBBDNH010000222.1:0-3218 GCA_040877745.1 Dehalococcoidia bacterium | reverse complement strand
CCGGCGTCACGCTGCTCGCGCCGGAGGCCGAAGCGAACGCCAAGGCCGGCGCGCTGGATGTGCTCAGGGAGGTGATGGCATGAGCCCCGCACGCAAGAAGCGCGTCCTCGTTTTCGAGGCGCACGGCGATGACATGGAGTTCACCTGCGGCGGCACGATTGCCAAGTTCGCCGGCCGCGGCCACGAGGTCAGCCTCGTCGTCGCGACCGACAACGACAAGGGCTCGTTCGAGCTCTCCGCCGACGACCTGCGCGCCGCCCGCGATCAGGAGATCAAGGGCGGCGCCAAGGTGCTCGGCGTCGGCAGCGTCACCTGCCTCGGGTATTCCGACGGCGATCTGCGCGAACAGGCGCCGCTCGACGTCCTGCGCGGCCAGTTCATGCGCGCTATCCGCGAGCAGAAGCCGGACATCATCTTCACCTGGGACCCGTTCACGCCCTACGAGGGCCATCCGGACCACCGCGCCGTCGCGATGGCCGCCAGCGAGGCCGCTTCGTTCTCGCACTTCCCCCTCTACTACCCGGAGCAGCTCGCGGAAGGCCTCCAGCCGCACTTCGTCGGCGAGCAGTGGTTCTTCGCCAAGGCCCCGCGCGATGTCAACAAGTACGTCGACATCACGGACTACATCGACAAGAAGATCGAGGCCCTCTACCAGCACGAGAGCCAGATGGTGCTCACCGTGCGCGACCTCCAGTACGCGCTCGAGGCCTCCGGCCTCGACCTCCCTGAGCTGGCCAACCTCGACCCGCACGACTTCAAGGCGGTGATCGACCGCCAGATCCGCGGTGTCGCGAAGGCCGTCGGACGCACGGCCGGCTTCGACTATGCGGAGGGCTTCCGGCGCTCCGGCTTCCAGGGCATCGCTCGCCTCGCCAGAGGCCAGGAGCTGGAAGAGGACGTGTAAGCGCCTCCGAGCTGTCCGACATGACCACACACATCGCGCTCCTGCGCGGCATCAACGTCGGCGGTACCAAGAAGGTTGCCATGGCCGAGCTGCGCGACTTCTTCGGGGCGCTCCGTTTCGACGACGTTCAAACGTTGCTGCAAACCGGTAACGTGGTCTTCCGTGCCGATGACAGGGCAGGAGCGGATCTCGAGACGATGCTGGAGCTCGAGGCGAGGTCGCGCCTCGGCCTCGATACGGCCTTCTTCGTTCGCACGGCCCCGGAGTGGGAGAGCATCGTCGAGCGCAATCCGTTCCCGGACGCCGCCGGGCGCGATCCCGGCCATCTCGTCGTCCTCGCCCTCAAGGACGCGCCGAAGCCCGCTGCCTTCGATGCGCTGCGCGACGCCATCAGGTGCCCGGAGGTGATCCAGGGCGATGGCAAGCAGCTCTACGTGGTCTACAGCGAGGGGATCGGGCGGTCGAAGCTGACGAACAAGCTCATGGAAGGTAAGCTCGGTACGCGCGTCACCGGCCGCAACTGGAATACCGTGCTCAAGCTCGCCGCGCTGGCCGGCGCCTGACCGACGCCCGGCCCAGCCGTAGGAGCAACGCGCTCTAGATGTTCAGATCGACGAACACTGCGGCGTGATCGGACGCCTGCTGGGACGAGTCGGCCATATCGGGGTACGTGTCCCAGGCCGTGGGCCGGGTCTTGCGCGTGCCCCACAAGCCCTTCCTGAAGATGCCACCCTTGTCGAAATGCGGCGCCAGGCTGTGGGAGATGAGGATGTAGTCCAGGCGATTGGTCCGGCCGCAGGAATCGTACGTGCCGTCCTTCGGGCCCTTATCGAAGTGCGGCAGCCCATACGTGTCCACCAGCGGCCCGCCGCCTGTGAAGAGCGATCTCAGGTTCGCCGCGGGCGTGCCGTCCGACGCAGGGCCTTCGTTGAGGTCGCCTAGCACGATGACGTGCTTGCCCTCTGCCACGAGCCTGCTAACGATTCGGACCACCTCCGCGGCCTGACGCCGGCGCTTGTCGCCGCCCCCGCCCGACTGTGACTTGAAGTGGTTCACCAGGACGTAGAGCGTCGTGCCCACAGGCGTCCCGACCTCATATTCCGGGCAGTCCCGGCTGAACACGGTTCCAACGCTGTCCGCCGTATCGACGTTCGAGCGGATCGACCTGATCTCAAAGCCCGTGCGCGTCATCAGCCCAACGTCGATCCCGCGTTCGTCGTTTCCGTCGACGAGCATGACGTGGCGATAGGGAGCGTTCACCAGCTCCTTGTTGAACCGCACGAGCGAAGGCCTGTCCTCAGCCTCCACAACGCCGATGATGTCGGCGCCGACGTCGTCGATTACCCGTGCCGTGAGCCGCGTGCCCTGTTCGTCGGTCGCCTCTTTCGCCAGCTCTACCCACCCGATCCAGTCGCTCCGGCCGGTGGCCGTGATCTCGACCTCCTTGGTCTTGTCCTCGGGCTGGCGATCGAAGCCGCCCCTGTTCTTGCGCAACCACGCCCACTTTGGGGACAGCGAGCTCTTGCGGCGGACCGCGCCGTTCTTGATGTGGTAGATGTCCAGTTCTACGAGGAGCTGCTTGATCCGCTGCTTGTCCGCGCTGCTGTACGGCTCGTTCGCGAACAGTATGTTGACTTCGTTGCAGGCGTCTACCGCGGGCTTGCCCAGAGCCCACGTCGGCATGTTGAACGCCTTGGGGCGCGAGAAGAGGTTCTCGACGTTGAATGACGCGACCCTGACCATGGCTCACCCCCATCGTTGCAGGGAACCGGGAACTTCCCTTCCGTAGGGCAAAGACTACTGCTGCCCCCGCTCATTGTCAATGAGCCGGAGCCAGCGGCCGATACGGATCTGCGCCGCGGCGGTTGGCTGCCCTACTCAGGCAGCCAGTCCTGGGCCCACTCGTACCGGATCGGGACGTCCTGCTCCAGCGCCCCGCGATCACCGCCGTACCAGTGCGCGCAGAAGTTCGCCGCGTCCTCCAGCGGGTTGGACCACTGCGTCCAGTTGGCCTCCGGGCTGGGCTTCGACCAAGAGCTGCCGTCTAAGACCCACCCCGTCTGTTCGACGAAGTCGATGCCCTCCTGCGTCTGCTGCGCGTAGGCGTTCACGAACCCGCTGTAGTTCGCGTCCGCCGGTGTGACGCCGATGTCCGTCAGCAGGCGCACTTGGTGGAAGTGGCAGAGGTCGTGGTACAGGACCGTGGCCAGCTTATCGGGCACACACTCGACGATGCAGCACACAACGTTCAGGTCGATGTAGATCACCCCTGGCGCGCAGCCCAGTGGTTCTCCCACCTCCTCCAGCAAGAAGA
>JBBDNH010000221.1:0-3260 GCA_040877745.1 Dehalococcoidia bacterium | reverse complement strand
GCGCGCCATGTCGCCTGCGGAGCCGATCAGCAGGCCGCGCTGCTGGCGGCCTTCGGGGGACCCGTCCCAGGGTCGAAGCCGGCCCATGCGCAGGAAGTCGCGCAGCGTGGCGACCTCGATGTGCAGCATGCGGTCGTAGCGCTCGCAGAGCGCCTCGGCGGTCGCGGACTTGCCGGCGTTCGGGGGGCCGGAGAGGATGACGAGCTGCATGTAAAAGCTGTCAGCTTTCAGCCATCGGCATTCAGCGCGATGCTCGTGGAGCGCAAGTCAATTGCTACTGCACAATCTCGATCTCGAGCGGGGCGGTGCGCACCGGCCGGTCGAAGCCATCACCGTCGATCTCGGCCACGAGGTCTACCGTGTCGCTCTCCGCAGAGAGGAACGTCACGCTGAACTGGAAGCTGCCCAGGGCGCCCGGGGCGAGGTCCGGCAGCGCCCAGACGCGCTCGCCAGCCGCGGCGGCCTCTTCGTCTCTCTCCGCCGCTCTCATCTCGGTTCCTTCCGGCACGCCGAGCTTCAATGACAGGCCCGCCAGCGCTTCGTCACCAGGATTGAAGTACAGCACGCTGAAGTAGGCCTTCTTCGCGAGGTCAAGCGGACTGGTGAAGACAGCCATCTTTGTTACACCAGCTCCTAGTTCGAAAAGTACAGGGTCGGCTTCCTCCGGTGCAATTCCCCCAGGCGTGATCTGCGATATGCAGTCGGCCTCACCCACAACGTTGCCGCCTGTTGTGGCACTCGTGACGCTACACCGTCCGTGACCGCGCGCCCCCTGGTAGACGCCGCTCCCGCCGGTAACGACGCTCGCGAGCTGACCGCCCAATGGCCTCGGGCCTTGCTCCGTGAACCCCAGCAGGGAAATTACGGAGTGGTACGTCCCGGACAGCGTGTTTCCACCCTGGTCTGTCTGCGTGAATGCACCGCTGGCAAGGCCCCACTCGCAGCTGTCGCTAAGATACAGCGTGGCCTCAGAGTCCAACGTTATGTGCCCGGCGAAGTCTCCGCTCAGGACTACTGGCTCGTCCAGCGTAGCGCGCATGAACAAGTCACTCGTTTCGCAGTCTCCGCTGACTATCTGATACGTCAGCTGCACGGCACCAATGTGGAACTCAAGCTTGCGGTACTCCGCACCCGCCGGCGAACCGCCCCCGCCGACGACGCCGCTCACGAATATGCCGCCAACGACACCCCCGCCGATGACCCCTAGCAGGAGCAGCGCCGCGGCGACGCGAAACGCTCCGCTCGCCCAGAGCTTGCGCAGGCCGGTTGGCGCGATGAACGGGTCGACGCCCGGCTCCTTCGGGAGCACGGCGAACAAGCGGAGAGAGTCGGCGATGCCTTTGAGAGTATGTTGACCGCGGTCTTCAAACTGCACGGCGACTGAGGTGCGAGCCAGGCTACGCACGGTGTCCGAGACGAGTACTTCGCCAGCAGCGGAAGCCGCGCAAATGCGGGCAGCGAGGTTCACGGCGCCCCCAAAGACGTCGTCGCCTTCATGCAGGACGTCGCCGACGTGGAGGCCGATGTGCAACGGCAGTCCGCGTTCCTCAGCGAGGGCGCAGCAGCGGACCGCGCATTCGATCGCCCGCCCTGCCGATGAGAAGACCGCCAGGACGCCATCGCCCAGAAGCTTTCCCTCGACAGCTCTGCCCTCGCCCTCGCTGATCGCCGTACGGAGGAGCGTGTCCAGCTCTCGGGCCTGCCCACGGAACTCAGCGTCGCCGAACCGCTCCGTCAGCGATGTCGAGGCAGCAATGTCCGTGAAGAGGATCGTGACGGTGCCGCTCGGTGCCTCAGCCATGGCGCCTCCTGTAGACGACGGTGGGGCCAGTATACTGGACGGATCCGCCGACTACTCGCGATCAGCGCACTCTGATCAGGCTTGAAGAGCAGCAGGGCTGGAGCCCTACGGCTACGACGCCCTGCCGACTGCAACCTCCAGGCTCATATCGAGCGCGGGCGCGGAGTGCGTAATCGCGCCGGCTGAGATGCGATCGACGCCCGTCTCCGCGATGGCGCGCACGCGCTCCAGCGACACGCCGCCGGACGCCTCGGTGAGCGCGCGACCGCCGACGAGGGCGACCGCCTCGCGCAGCTGCTCGACGGACATGTTGTCGAAGAGGATGATGTCCGGCGCCGCCTCGATGGCCTGCCGCGCTTCGTCGAGCGTCGTAACCTCGACCTCGATCGTCATGCCTTCGGGTGCATCCCGGCGCGCCTGGTGCACGGCCTGTGCGACCGATAGGCCGCGCTCGCGGAAGGCTGCCAGGTGGTTGTCCTTGATCAGGACGGCGTCGCTCAGGTTGAAGCGATGGTTGTGCCCGCCGCCCAGACGCACGGTATGGCGTTCCAGCTCGCGCAGGCCGGGCGTCGTCTTACGCGTATCGAGGATCGCCACGTCGAGCCCGGCGACCGCCTCGACGAGCTTGCGCGTGGCCGTCGCGATGCCGGAGAGGCGCTGGAGGAAGTTGAGCGCCACGCGTTCGCCGCTGAGCAGCGATGCGAGCGGGCCATCGATGCGCGCCAGGACGTCGCCGGGCGAAACGCTGTCGCCGTCGGCGACGGAGGGCGCGAACGAGACGCCGGCATCGAGCGCCGCATACACCTCGGAAGCCACGGACAGGCCCGCGACCACGCCGCCGGCCTTCGCGATGATCGCGCCCGTACCGCGCTGGTCCGGCGGCACGAGCGCCTTCGTCGTGACGTCGCAGCGAGCGCCGTCCTCCTCCAGGGCGGCCTCGACGATGCGACGCACGCGCGAGATATCGAGCCCGGCCTGCTGCTCAGGCATCGTTCCGGAGGACGATGTGCCGGCGCCACTCCTCGCGCGGCTCGGGGAAGTCGGTCCGGTAGTGCGCGCCACGGCTCTCCTCGCGAAGCAGTCCGGCCTCGGCGGCGAGCCGGCCGCAGAGCAGCAGGTTCGCCAGCTCGTACGACGGTCGATCCGCAGGCGGGCGCGCGGTCGCATCCCAGGCGGAGAGCGTCGCGGAGGCGCGGGAGAGCGTCTCGCCACTGCGGACGATGCCGACCTGCTCCCACATCAGGGCCTGCAGGCCGGCACGGCTGAGCGGCGGCGTCTCGGCGAGACGGGGCTCTGCGAGCGCGATGGCGTCCGCGCTACGCTGCGCGGCCTGCGGCGCTTCGCCGGCCACCCGCACGCGGTCGACGACGCGGCGGGCGAAGACAATCGTCTCCAGCAGGGAGTTCGACGCGAGCCGGTTCGCGCCGTGAACGCCCACGCAGGCGCACTCGCCGCAGGC
>JBBDNH010000220.1:0-3291 GCA_040877745.1 Dehalococcoidia bacterium | reverse complement strand
CTCGCCGACCGCGTCGTCGGTCGCGGCCTGGCTGTAGCGCGCGAGCTCGTACTTGACGACGGTGTTGCGCGCGAAGCGCGACGGAGTGCATTCACGCAGGAACCGCAGCCCCCAACGCAGTAGGCGCGGGTCGGCCCGTGGGCGTACCCGGATCGCCGTGCTCGCTCCCGCCAGTGACCGCAGCAGCATCGCCGGTGCCTGGGGTGAGGCCCAGGCCAGTGAATGGCCGGGGGTGATCAGTCCGGCGTTCCCGGCGCTGGCGGGCATCGGCCGCGTGCTGGAGTTCAACCCGATGATGCTCCTCCACGGCGAGCAGCGCATCGAGCTGCGCGCGCCCATCCCGACCAGCGGCAAGCTCACGACGCAGGGCAAGATCCGCGCGATCTACGACAAGGGCTCGGGCGCGCTGGTGATCACGGACGCCGAGACGAAGGACGAGCAGGGCAACGTGCTCTTCACGAACACGTTCGGCGCGTTCCTGCGCGGCGAAGGCGGCTTCGGCGGCGACCGCGGCCCCAGTGCCTCCGGCCAGAACGTGCCGCCCGAGCGCGAGCCCGACCACACGATCGAGTACAAGACGTCGCCTAACCAGGCCGCGCTCTACCGGCTCTCCGGCGACCGCAACCCGCTCCACATCGACGCCGGCTTCGCGAAGATGGGCGGGTTCGACCGGCCGATCATCCACGGGCTCTGCACGTTCGGGTACGCCGGGCGCGCGGTGCTGCACGCGGCGTGCGGCGGCGACCCGGCGCGGCTGAAGGACTTCGAGGTGCGCTTCTCGGGCGTCGCCTACCCCGGCGAGACGATCGTGACGCGGATATGGAACGAGTCGCCCAACCGCGTGCTCGTCCAGGCGACCACCGCGGAGCGCGGCGAGCCGGTGATCTCGAACGCCGCCGCGAGTATTGTGTAGGAACCAGGAACCGGGAACGAGGAACGAGGGAGCCTGATGAGCGAACAGGAGAACATCGATCTCGTACGGCGGTTCTGCGCGGAGTGGTCCGCGCCCGACGTCGCCAAGATCGTCGACTACTTCACCGACGATGCCGTGTACCACAACATGCCGATCCAGCCGATGCAGGGCAAGGACGCGATCAAGGGCATGATCGAGCAGTTCATGACGCCCTTCGAGCGCTGCGACTGGGAGGTGCTCCAGATCTCGGCCGCGGGCGATGTCGTGCTCACGGAGCGCGTCGACCGCTTCATCGGCGAGAAGTCGGTCGAGCTGCCGGTGATGGGCGCGTTCGAGATCAAGGACGGCAAGATTGCCGCCTGGCGCGATTACTTCGACCTGGCTGTGTGGACACGCCAGATGTCCTAGCGTGCTGTGACGTTCCGCGCTACGCGCTGGAGTCGGCGTCTGCCGCGAGGACGAACTGCCGCACGCCAACGATATTGCTTGACACTCGGTACGGCGCTGGCTAGACTGATCGACGGCGCCTATCGGAGAGCGTTAGTCGGAAGGCCAAAGGCCCACCGACCGTGATAACCGCCGGCGCGAGTGGGTTCGCACCGCATAGCGGAGGCGTTCCTACGCCGGGTCAGGCTCCGGAAGAGGCTTTTGGTCTCGTTTTGTGACCTTAAGGGCGCCAACATAAAGGAGTAGCGTTGCCGACGATCAACCAGCTCGTTCGCAAAGGACGCAAGCGCATCATCAAGAAGACGAAGGCGCCTGCGCTTCGCTTTACCTATAACGCGCTCAAGAATCGCGTGGTGCGCGGCAAGGGCTCGCCACAGAAGCGCGGTGTCTGCACGCAGGTACGCACCATGACACCCCGAAAGCCGAACTCGGCGCTGCGCAAGATCGCCCGCGTTCGCCTGACCAACGGCATCGAGGTCACGGCGTACATCCCGGGTGAGGGACACACCCTGCAGGAGCACTCCGTTGTTCTGCTTCGGGGCGGCCGCGTGAAGGACCTGCCGGGCGTTCGCTATCAGATCGTACGCGGCGCGCTGGACGCGCAGGGCGTCGCAGGCCGGCAGCGCGGGCGCAGCAAGTACGGCACGCGCAAGGGAGGTACGCCCGGCGGCGGCGCCTAGCCGTACACCACCAATGACGGGCGATGGACTACGACGGCGCCCCGCTGGCCGGGGCGACGTTGTCCGTTAGAGAGACACCATGCCAAGACGATCTCGCGCTGCACGAAGGGAAATCCAGCCGGATGCGAAGTACAGCAACCGGTTGGTCAGCATGTTCATCAACAAGCTGATGCACCGCGGCCAGAAGAGCGTGGCCGAGCGCATCATGTATGACGCCATGGACGAAATCCAGCGCCAGCAGCAGCGCGACCCCGTCGAGGTCTTCGAGCAGGCCGTGCAGAACGCAACGCCCGTCGTCGAGGTGAAGGCCCGGCGCGTCGGCGGAGCGAACTATCAGGTGCCCGTCGACATCCGCGCCGAACGGCGCACGACGCTCGCGCTGCGCTGGCTGTTGCAGTCGGCGCGCGCGCGGCGCGGCCGCACGATGTCGGAGCGCCTCGCGGGCGAGCTGATCGAAGCTGCCGACAACCAGGGCGCGACGATCAAGCGCAAGGCCGACACCCACCGCATGGCGGAGGCGAATCGCGCCTTCGCTCATTATCGCTGGTAGGAGCTTTCGTGGGGCCTCTCCTGGAGAGGCCCCACATCACGCTTAGACGAGAGGCTATGACACGCGAACACCCGATCGAACGGGTACGCAACATTGGCATCATTGCCCACATCGACGCCGGTAAGACGACGGTGACGGAGCGCGTGCTCTTTTTCACCGGTCGCACGTACAAGATCGGCGAGGTGCACGAGGGAACGGCCGTGATGGACTGGATGGCCCAGGAGCGCGAGCGCGGGATCACGATCACCGCAGCTGCTACGACGGCTGAATGGGCCGGCCACTTGATCAATATCATCGACACGCCTGGCCACGTCGACTTCACGGTCGAGGTCGAACGCAGCCTGCGCGTGCTCGACGGCGGCATCGTGGTCTTCGACGCGGTGCACGGCGTCGAGCCCCAGTCTGAGACGGTCTGGCGACAGGCCGACCGCTACCGGGTGCCGCGCATCTGCTTCGTGAACAAGATGGACCGCACGGGCGCCGACTACTGGCGCACGATCGACATGATCGCCGAACGTCTCGACGCCACTCCCCTGCCCGTCCAGATACCGATGGGAAGCGAAGCTGAGTTCGAAGGCGTGATCGACCTGATCGAGATGCAGTCGTGGACGTTCCCGGCGGAGGCCGATGCGCCCGTTCGCGCGGACATCCCGCCCCAGTACCTTGACGAAGCCCAGGGCCACCGCGACCGCCTCATCGAG
>JBBDNH010000219.1:0-3360 GCA_040877745.1 Dehalococcoidia bacterium | reverse complement strand
CGAACTCGGACACCCACTCGTCGGGCGGCGGCGGGGCGGCGGCAGGGGCGGCCGCCGCAGTGATCGGCCGCGCCTGGAGGATGAAGAAGCGTCCTTCCGCCAGCGCCCACTCGATGTCCTGGGGCGCGCCGGCGTCCGCCTCGATGCCGGCGGCGATACGCGCGAGCTCGACTGCCTGGCCATCGGTGAGGGAGGGCGCGTTCGCACGTTCGGGCGGAAGCTGCTGGTCCTGCGTGCCGCCGCCCTCGACGGGCGACGTGCGCAGATGCTTGGTCGCGACCTCGCGCCGGACGATGGCGCCGTCGCTCTTGCGGACGGCGAAGTGGTCGGGCGTGACGACGCCGCTGACGACGCTCTCGCCAAGGCCGAAGGCGGCTTCGATCACGACGATGTCGCGGTCGCCGGAGACGGGGTCGAGCGTGAACGCGACGCCGGACGCATCTGAGGGCACGAGCGTCTGGACGACGACGGCCATGGCCGGGCCGGCGTCCTCCACCTGGCGGGTCTCGCGGTAGTGCAGCGCCTCGGCGCGGTAGAGCGAGGCCCAGCATTCGAGCACGGACTCGAGCACGCCGTCGAGGCTGGTGACGTTGAGCAGCGTCGCGTGCTGGCCGGCGAACGACGCGGCGCTGCCGTCCTCCGCCGTCGCTGAGGAGCGCACGGCGACCGGCCCGACGACGCCCGCGCCTTCGCGCAGGGCTTCGTAGGCGGACGCGATCTCGGCGCGCAGGGGGTCGGGCCACGAGGCGGCGCGGAAGCGGGCGGCGACCTCGTCCTCGGACGCGCCGTCGTGCGCGTGGTCGAGGCCGTTGGCGTCGAGGAAGGCGCGGAAGGCGCCTGCGGACAGCACGAAGCCAGCCGGCACGGGCAGGCCGGAGCGCGCCAGCCGCCCCAGGGCTGCTCCCTTCCCTCCCACCGATGCCGGCTCGTCCGGGGCCTCCGCGAGGTTGTAGACGAGCGATGACATGGAATACTTCCCTTCGCGGAGCCATGCTAGCTCGCGCCATAACGGCCGGTCAAGCAGCGACGATCCGGCCGCCCGTAAACGGGCGGCATGAGGTTTGAATGCACGATGGCGGCGGCGGACTCTGCCCATTGACAGGGCCGCCTTGGTGTATCAGCCTGAAGAGTGCGGGGCGCTCAGCGCGCCCGCGAAGGAGCGCAAGCATGCGCATGCGCCTTCACATTGTGGGCCACACGCTCGGCTTCGCCGCCGCGGTCGCGGCGCTGGTGGCGCTCGCCTGGCTCGCGGAGGGCGAGGCCGCGCAATCGAGCTCGGACGCGCTCGCTCGAGCGAGCAACGCCGTCCGGCTCTCGCAGGGGGCCTCAATCGCGACGCTGAAGGACCCGAAGCTGGCCGCCCCGCTATCGCAGCTCGCGGACGCGTCGGCGCGCGCAGAGGCGGCGGGACGGCCGCTGACGTCCGAGAGCGCGCACGAGCTGCTGCCGTCCGGGCTGCGCGCGATGGTCTCGACCGGGCTGCTGCGGCTGAGCGACGAGGGCGAGGCTCACGTGTTCATCGAGGTCGCGGCGACTGACGGAGCGACCGTCGATGACATCGCGGCAACCGGCGCGCGCATCGAGCGCGTGTCCGGCGAGTACGGCATCGTGCAGGCGTACGTGCCGCCGGACGAGCTGCGCGTCGTGAGCGCGCTGCCGGGCGTGACGAACGTGCGCCTGCCGGATTACCCGGTGCTTAACACGGGCTCGATCATGACGGAGGGCGACGCGGTGCTGCAGAGCGACGATGTGCGTGACCAGCTCGGCGTCGACGGCAACGGCGTGACGGTGGGCGTGATCTCGGACGGCGTGCGCGGGCTCTTCGACAGCCAGGCGACGGGCGACCTGCCCCAGATGGACATCGCCACGTGCAACGTCGTGAGCGACAACCCGCGCGGCAGCGGCGCGGGCGGCGAGGGGACAGCGATCCTGGAGATCGTGCACGACATCGCGCCGGCCGCGGACCTCATGTTCGGGCACTTCGGCTTCAACTTCAACGGTACGGTGCTCGACTTCATGGACGCCGTCGACTGCCTGGCGGACAACGCGGACGTCGTGGTCGACGACATCGGCTGGTTCGGCGTGGGGCCGTACGACGGCACGAGCATCGTCTCGGAGAACACCGCAGACGAGCTAAACGGCTCCGGGCCCATCCGCGGCTACTACACCTCGGTTGGGAACCAGGCGCGCCAGCACTACCGAGAGGAGTTCGCCGACTCCGGGGCGAACTTGACGCTGAACGCGGCCGGCGCCGACTTCTGGGACACGCATCAGTTCGCCGCGACGGGCGGCGCCGACGGTACGAAGCACGCGGGCGCCGTTCCCGGCCCGGCAGAGGTGAACCGCGTGACGCTGGACCCGGGCGGGGCAGTGGGGATCATCCTGGTCTGGGACGACCCGTGGGGCCAGTCCACGAACGATTACGACCTCTTCTACGACGACGGCGTGCAGGTGCACATCTGCAGCGGCCAACCGCAGGCGTTCGACCCGGGCAACCCGGGCGTGACGTTCAGGCCGTTGGAGGTGTGCAGCGTGGAGAACGACACGGGCGTCGACCGCAACATCGACATCATGATCGGGAACTGGCTCGGCATGGCCGGCCCGGCGACGTTCGACATGTTCCTGATCTGCAACGGCTGTGACGCGCACGCGAACGGCAACCGGCTCGACTTCAACACGGCGGCCGGCAGCGTGCCGAACCAGTCGGACGCTGGGGGCTCGCCGGCGTCGGTGGTGTCCGTCGGCGCGGTGCCGGCGTCGAATCCCGGCCAGATCGAGTCGTTCAGCAGCCGCGGGTTGACGAGCGACGGCCGCCTGAAGCCGGAGGTCGTCGCGACGGACGGCGTCTGCGTCACCGGGGTCGGCGGCTTCCTGACCGGCGGGTCCACGTGCCAGGGCAGCGGCAAGCGCTTCTTCGGCACGTCTGCTGCCGCGCCGCACGTCGCGGCGATCGCGGCGCTGCTGCTGGACTGCGACCCGACGCTGAGCCGCGTGGAGCTGCAAAACGTCCTGCAGGACAGCGCTGTCGAGCTGGGCGCCGCGGGGCCGGACAACGTGTTCGGCCACGGGCGCGTGAACGCGCTCGCCGCCGCGAACGACGCCGGCTGCGAAGCCGGGCCTGGCCCGACGGCCACGCCGACGTCGCCGGGCGGCACGCCGACGCCCACGAACACGCCGGGCCCGCTGCCGTCGCCGACACCGACGGCCACATCCGTGGGACCGACCGCAACTTCCACGTCCACTTACACAGCCGTCGCGGCCACGGCGACGCCCACGTCCACATCGACACCGACATCGGTCGCGACCGCGACGAACACGGAGACGCCGACCGACACGCCCACACTGACCCCGACGCAGACG
>JBBDNH010000218.1:0-3390 GCA_040877745.1 Dehalococcoidia bacterium | reverse complement strand
CACGACGAAGATGAGGACGAGGAACGGGAGGCTCACGAGCACCGGGATCGACTGAAAGAGCAGGAACGAGCTGATCGATAACGGATCGATCCAGGTGCCCTGGCGTAAGGCGGCGTAGATGCCCACGAACGTACCCATAGAGAACGCGATGATCAGCGCAACCAACCCTGGCTGCATCGAGACCAGCATGCGCGGCCAGATGATGTCCCAGACGTCGGTGCCGCGATAGATCGTCACGCTCTCACCGAAGTCGCCCTCGGTGAGCAGGTTCTTCATGTAGATGACGTACTGCGTGTAGAACGGCTTATCGAGGCCGCGGTCCTCCTTGATCCGCTCGATCGTCTCCGGATCGCTGTGCTGGCCGGCCAATATCGTGATCGGATCGCCCGGCCCGAAGCGCGTGATGGTGAAGGCGAAGAAGGAGACGAAGAGCAGGATGACCGGCGCCCAGAGCAGGCGGCGGATGGTGTAGCCAAGAAGACCCTGCATGGCGGAGCGGTCCGCCGCTACTCGCTATCGAGCGTGATGAAGCGCAGTCGCGGCACGATCGCGGACGGGATCAGGTAGTTCTGGACGTATGGCTTGATCAGCGCGTGGTAGCGGTCGAAGAAGAGGGGGAACCAGGGCACGTCGTCCAGGATGAGCTGCTCGGCCTCCTGGTAGAGCTCGACGCGGCGCGCCGGGTCGGTCTCCAGAAGCGCCTCGCGCAGCAGGCCGTCCACCTCGGGGTTGCTGTAGAACGTGTTGTTGTTCGGGCTCTCGCTGTCGAAGTGGATGTTGAGGATGTCCTCCTCGTCCGGGTAGTCCATGATCCAGCCCAGCGTGAACATCTGATAGCGTCCCGCGTCGACGTTTTGGAAGAACGTGGCGCCTTCCGCCTGCTCGATCTGGACGTCGACGCCCAGGTTGTCGCGCCACATCTCGATGATCGCGCTGGTGCCGGGGCCTGCGCTGGCGCCCTGGCCGCTCTCGGCGAGGAATACCTCCGGCAGGCCATCCGGGCCGCCGTAGGTCGACTCCTCCAGGAGCTGGCGCGCGCGCTCCGGATCGAACGTGGGCGCCTGGTTCTGCTCGTTATAAGCGGCCATGCCCGGCATGAGGATACTGTTCGCGACCGGCAGGCCGTCCCGGAAGACCGCGCTCGCGATCTGCTCCTTATCGATCGCCATGGCGAACGCCTGGCGCACGAGCGGGTCGTCGAACGGCGGCGCGTTTGTGTTGAAGCCCAGGTAGTCGACGCTCAGCCGGCTGCCGGTGCGGTACTCGTCGTTGAGCGGGTCGGCCGGGTCCTGGATGCGCTCGAGGTCGTCCAGCGCGACGCCCGCGGCGTCGATGTCGCCCGCCTCGTAGAGCGTGATGCTGCTGCCCGTCAGCAGGTAGCGCACGATGTCGATGTTCGGCGCGCCGAGGTGGTAGCGTTCATTCGCTTCCAGCACGATGCGTTCGCCGAAGCGCCACTGCTGGAGCGCGTACGGCCCCGTGCCGTTCGGGCGGCGCGTCCAGTTCGGGTCGGAGTCGACCTGCGACGGGTCGACGATGAACGACGTCGGGTACGTCAGCTTGTACAGGAACGAAGGCAGGTCGCGCTCGATCGTGATCTCCACGGTCTTCTCGTCCACGACGCGCACGCCGCTCACCTCGGTCGCCTCCCCGCGCAGCTTCTCCCTCACGCCGACGATGTCACCGAGGAAGAACTCGGCGATGAGCGACTGCGTCGCAGGGTCGGCCGCGCGTTCGAACGAGAACTTGACGGTCTCGGCGGTCACGGGCTTGCGGTCGTGGAAGAGCGCGTCGTCGCGGATGTGGAACGTGTAGGTCGCCGTCCCGTCGCCGTTCACCACCTTGCCGCCGTTCTCCGTGGTCGGGATCTCGGTTGCCAGGTCGGGCTGGATGACCAGGTTCTCGTCCAGGGTGTAGAGGCCGCCGAAGATCTCGACGATGTAGAGCGCGGAGCCTGCGTCCTGCGTGATGTGCGGGTCGAGCGTGATCGGCTCCGGGCCGATGAGGCGCAGCTCGTCGCCACCGCCTCCATCTCCGTCGCCGTTCTCCTCGGTCGGGCTGCCCGACGTGGTGCCGTTGTCGTCGCCGCCGGAAGCGACGAGGACGACGACGAGCACACCGACTGCGACCACCAGCGCGGCCATGATGCCCAGGATGACCAGAATGGCTCGGTTCATATGGTTAGCGTGGGGCGCCTCGCATTAGGCCGATGATAGCAGAGCGTCCCATCAGCTTCAACGTGGCGGCCCTCACGGGTGTTTCGCCCAGGGCCGCCGGCCCGACCACAACGCGACGAGCGCCGGCGCCGCGAGCAGCGCCGCGACCGGCATGATCGGCGCATGGAACCTCGGGTCGCCGAAGAACACCAGGTGCACCAGCGTCCAGTACGCAACGAGCGACACAAGCAGCACGCGCCCCGGCTCGCGGACCGAGAACCAGAGCCGCACGCCGAGCGCGACGAACGTGAGCAGCGCGACGTAGTAGACGTTCGACAGGCCGAGCAGAGCGTTGCGCAGGCCCTGAGCCATGAAGGGCTGGCCACGATGGCCATCGTTCCACTTCAGGCCCTCCTCGTCGTTATAGTAGAGCCAGAAGAGCTTCTGAAAAGGCAGGGCGAGCTCCTGCAAGGGGTGCGTGACGGCGTATTCCAGCCCCTCGCGGAGGCCATCCAGGTTGACCTGCACCTCGCGCTCCACGCCGGACAGCTCCGGATGGCTGAAGACCAGCTCGTCGCCGCCCGTCGCCCCGAAGTCGCCCACGGCGCCTTCGTGGTGCCCGATCCAGAAGTCGACGCCGGCGTTCGTCGAGATGAGCACCGGCGAGTCGAGCTCGATCGCGTTGCGCACCGTCCACGGCACGACGATGAGCGCGATGCCCAGCACGAGCACGGCCACATTGGCGCCCACGCGCGGCCAGCCCGCGCCCGAACGCAGCCAGAACGGCACAGCGACGAGCGGCAGCAGGAGCGCCTGTCCGCGCGTCAGGCTCGCCAGACCGAGGATCAGCCCGGCCGCGAACAGCAGCCGGAGCGTGCGCGCCGAGCTCCTTGAAGCGCGCTGCCCGGCGCCGGTCGTCGGGGCCTTCGCTTCCAGCACGAGCAGGTAGACAGCCGACAGCGCCAGGAACGCGAACGCCGTCTCAGAGAGCGTCACCGCGGTGAAGAACACAAGGCTCGGGAACGCGGCGACGACCGCCGCAGCGACGAGCGCCGGCCGCGCGCCCAGCGTCTCGCGGCCGATCAGGTAGACCAGGCCCACAGTCGCGGTCGCCAGGACGACGTTGAGCGCCTGCGCGACGGCGATGCTCTGCCCGAAGACGGTGTACGCCGCCGCAAGGAGCAGCGGGTAGCCGGGCGGCCAGAACGCCGTCGGGTCGCCGGTGAGGTGGATG
>JBBDNH010000217.1:0-3394 GCA_040877745.1 Dehalococcoidia bacterium | reverse complement strand
CGTTGTGCTTCACGCCGGCGCGCGCGGTGGTCAGGCTGATGCTGTTGCTGGTGAGCGACGAGATGAGCGGGTTCTCCTCGGCCAAACGGAGGATGTTCTCCTCGCGCGGGTCGCCGTCGAAGTAGCCCGCCTCGTGCGCCTGGGCGAAGTACTCGCCCAGCTCCGGCACGACGGCGTGCGGCCGCTCCCACTCCAGCACCTTGTGCAGCGCGCGCACGAGCCGGTCGAGCGCGTTGTTGCCCAGCGGCACCGAGCCGTGGCCCGGCCGCCCTTCGGTCGATAGTCGGAGCCAGCACGGCCCTTTTTCGCTCACCGCGCAGTTGAACGCCGGGCGCTTCGTGCCCAGCACCTCGGTCGTGCCCCAGCCGCCCTCGTTCAGCACGAACTCGGCGTCGAGCGTCTCCGGGTGGTTGCGCGCCAGCCACTCCGCGCCGTACTCGCTGCCCGCCTCTTCGTCGGCCATCGCGAAGAACACGAGGTCGCGCTTGAGGGCGATGTTGTGGCGTTTCACGAGCAGCATCGCGATCAGCTCCATGATGCCCATGCCCTTCATGTCGACCGCGCCGCGGCCCCAGATCACGCCGTCCTTGATCAGCCCCGCGAACGGCTCCTCGTCCCAGCCTTCGCGCTCCACCGGCACGACGTCCGTGTGGTTGAGCAGGACCATGGGCCGCCCCGAGCCGTCGCCCTTAAGCACCGCGCGCAGGCTGACGCGCCCCTTCGACGTCTCGTCGGAAGCGTCGTAGAACGTGATATCGTCGATGCCGTCCTGGCGCAGCACGCCCTCCAGCCAGCGCGCGGCCGGCTCCTCGTTCCCGGGCGGGTTCGTCGTATCGATCGCCAGGTAGCGCGACAGTAGGTCGGTCGCCTCGTCGGTGACCTTGTCCCAGTCGATGTTCGGAGTGGACATAGCGAGGCGTATTGTAGCCGATGCGCGCCGGTGGACAACAGCGAAGGCCCGCGCTACACTCGGCGCGCCGGTGAGCCGATGAGCTGCGGCAAGATAGAGGCCGCGCTGGGCAATACTAAGGAGTCGCTGGCAGGTCGGGTATGCGGAACATCATCGTTAGAGACGCGAGCGGCGCAAGTCGGGTCCTAAAGAACAAGCCCTTCGAGTACGAGGCTGTGCTCGAGCGAACAATCGCCGAACTCCCTAGCATCGTGCCACTTGAGACCATACTGGACGAGCCTATCTCCCACGTCACCATTGGGACACAATGGCCCGCGGGTAACGGCGCCGTGGACATCGTCCTTCTGGGCTCTGACGGGCTCCTGACGATCATCGAAACGAAACTCGCCCGCAACCCGGAGTCGAGGCGACAGGTGATCGCGCAGGTTCTGGAGTACGCCGCGTACCTCTCGGAGCTCGCGCTCTTTGATGTCGTGCGCTTGGCTGAAGAGTTCTTCCAGCACGAGCGCTGTCCGACTGAGTTCCAGGGCTGGTCATTCGATCGAGCGCTCAGCGTCCTCTTGGGTGACGACGGAGAGGGCGAAGGGATCAACGAGCTAAAGGGGAGAATTGAACAGAACCTACATGAGGGGCGGGTCAGGTTGGTGGTTGCAGTTGACGAGCTAGGCGAGCAGGCTCAGAAGATCGTCACATTCCTCAACTCGCACAGTACGTTCGACATCTATCTCCTTCAGATATCCGAGTTCATGGACGGAGATGGCAAGAGCATCCTCGTGCCGGCTCTGCATGGCTATGCGCCAAAGATTGGCAGGTCGCCTCAGCGTGTACATTGGACCTGGGAGATGTTAAACGCGTCCTGGCCAACGGAGGCGGTTGAGCGCGCACACGCCCTCACTCTTCACCTCGCCGACTTGTCCCCGGATTGGCAGCCCGAGATAAGCCTGCACCCCAGCTGGAGCACCGTCCGCTGCTTGGGACGTGCTGTTTGCGGAGTGACTTTGTTCAAGAGGAAGCCGCCGGAACTGTGGTTCCTCTTGGCTGAGACGCCAGAACAGACCCTTCCGAACGACGTCGTCCCTCGACAGACGAAGTCGTACCTATACCTTGCAGGGAACTTGGAAGCACTCACGAGAGAGACGCTTCATGCCCTGTGCCGTGCGGCCCTGGCCCAGGCAGGAATCGATCCGTCCAACCCCTAGCGCCGTAGACAGCCCATCCTCGCCCGCGCTACACTCGGCGCGCCCATGAGCGCGTCCCATAGCCCCACCCAGACGTTCGATCTGCTGATCCGCGGCGGTACCGTCTACGACGGGTCCGGCGGCGAGCCCTACGCCGCCGATGTCGCGATCGCGGGCGACGCCATCGCGAAGATCGGCGCGCTCGGCGACGCGCAGGCCGGCGAGGTGATCGACGCGAGCGGCCTCGCGGTCGCGCCCGGCTTCATCAACATGCTCAGCCACTCCTACATGAGCATCCTCCAGGACCCGCGCTCGCTGGGCGAGCTCACGCAGGGCGTCACGACGCAGGTCTTCGGCGAAGGGCACTCGATGGGCCCGCTCTCCGCCGAGACGCGAGAGCGCCTGGTAGAGAACCAGACCGACCCGCGTATCGACGTCCCCTGGACGACGCTCGCGGAGTACCTCGCCCACGCGGAGAAGACCGGCGTCTCGCAGAACGTCGCGTCGTACATCGGCGCTACGACGCTGCGCATCTACGCCGTCGGCCAGGACGACCGGCCCGCGACCGAAGCTGAGCTCGACGTGATGCGCGGCCTGGTGCGCGACGAGATGTCGGCGGGCGCGCTCGGCATCGGCTCGTCGCTCATCTATCCGCCGGCGTTCTTCGCCTCGACCGAGGAGCTGATCGAGCTCTGCAAGGCCTCGGCGCCCTATCGCGGTAAGTACATCTCCCACATGCGCAACGAGGGCAACGAGCTGCTGGAGGCGATCGACGAGCTGATCCGCATCGGCCGCGAGGGCGGCGTGCCGGCGGAGATCTACCACCTGAAGGCGGGCGGCAGGGCGAACTGGCCCAAGATGGACCGCGCGATCGAGATGGTCGAAGCGGCGCGCGCGGCCGGCCAGCCGGTGAGCGCCGACATGTACACCTATCCCGCGGGCGCGACCGGGCTTTCGAACGCCATCCCGCCCTGGTTCCACGACGGCGGCCCGCGCAAGCTGCTCGAGCGGCTCGAGGACGTCGGTACGCGCAAGGAGATCCGCCGCGCGATCGAGGAGACGGAGGACGGCTGGGAGAACCTCTATCGCGGGGCCGGCGGCGGGCAGGGGGTGCTCATCCTCGGCGTGCGCAAGGAGGAGAACCGCAAGTACCAGGGCAAGTACCTGTCGCAGATCGCCGAGATGGACGGCACAGACGAGATCGACGCGCTGCTCAACCTCGTCCAGCGCGACCGTTCGCGCATCGACACGGCGTACTTCATGATCGCCGAGGACAACATCCGCAAGCAGCTCAAGCTGCCGTGGG